>CAOJNP010000024.1 GCA_948439995.1 uncultured Erysipelotrichaceae bacterium
TATTATTTGATAAACTTATATAAAATGGTGCGGTTGAGATTTCAATTAAAAAAAAGTTTTCCACTCGGAAAAACTTTTTTTAAGCAATATACTGAATAAATTGGTTTAAAGTAGTGGTACTATAAATCGGATATCTTGGAATTTTATATTTATCATCACTGCGTTTTGATTTTCTAGATCCACCAATAAATGCTAATTGAAAACCAGACTCTTTAATACTTTGGATTGCTATTTCATTATAAGCATAAAAAGGAAAACAAAATGCTGTATTACTACCTGTCATTTGAATCGATTTTTTTAAATCTTCCAAGACTTGTTCTTTGGTAGAGCATAACATTTTAGCACCTCTTGTTTGGTTGTTGCAAAGACCTTCGGTATGCATATCATAAGTATGGCTTTCGATATCCAAATGACTTGATTCATAATAACTTTTTGACCACCAACCTGAAATCAAAAATAAAGTTGCATGCATATCATATTCTTCTAAAAGAGGAATTAATTTATTTCCATTGTGACGTCCAGTTCCTTTTGCTCCATCATCGATAGTTAATAATACACTTCTGGCAGGAAGTTCTATTTCACCATACATCCAAGCCCGATATTCTTCTATTGTTAAAGTCTTATATTGATTTTCTTTTAGATAATTTAATTGCTCTCGAAATTGACTTACTAACATACAATTACCACCACTACAATTTTCACCTGGCGCATAAAAGAAATGATAATTTAATACTGCAATGCTCGTTGCTTTTGCATGAATATCAGGAAGCGACTTGGAAACATTTGGAGCCATAGCTTTTACTTGTTCTATAGTTTCTCCCTTCATCATTTTTGTAACATGTTCTTCACTAGTTTGATTCGATAAAACATAACTTGGAAGAGAATTAAAAGAACTTGAAACTTTAGAAACAGAATTGGTATTTTCGAACTTCCAATCTCCTTTTTCATTAATTTTAAAATTCATTTCTTCAAAAATTGGTTTTAAAGTTTTTATCTCATCACTTACAAAAAAGATAGCCTTCTTTTTTAAATGAATCCGCCCCTGAACCCATAATTCATAATCTTCTTTTGTAAGAGAATAAAATTCTTGTGCTTGAAACTTAGTTAAAAAATTTTTTAATTGATCTGTTTTAATACATTGATCGGAATTACAATCATCTTTTAATTGTGGAAATTCAATAATGCTAATTGCTGTAGCCTCTTCCAACTCTTCTTCTTTGATATTTCCTTCTTCTTTTTTAATATCATAATAATCATTGAAAAAAGATACTGTTTCATAGTGTTCGTAAGAGAAATAAGAAGGAAAAGTAAAACCTTCATTGAAAGAAAAAAGCAAAGTTCCATTTTGATAAAAATGAGTCACTTCCTTGGTTGTAATCGTTTTTTTGGATAAATAATAATCGGGAACATTTTTAGAAACAGATTTTTCTGCTGGATTTACATCTTCATAATAAACATAATAGTTGGAATTTAAAATGGGAAAATAAGTATCATTACTTTCATTAATGATGAAATCATCCAAAGATAAATGAATCATATGATGAATCGATCCTACCATTTCATAATTTCCATTTTGAAATATATAAATATTACCTTTTTCCATCTTAACCGAAGAAGAATAATGACTTTGGATTGAAACAATTTTTTCTTGTTCAAGTACTTTTTGTTTTACCCTTTGATAAATCCAAAAACTTACAAGAAAAAAAACAATACATAAAATTACACTAATTATAATTATTATTTTCTTTTTTTTATTCATTTTCATATTTATACTCACACATTCATTATCACTAATATAACAAAAAATTACAAAAAAAAGAAGAAGAAATCTTCCTCAAAATAGTGATTTATACTTTCATATTGATTCGATAAGGATCTTCAATGGTACCTTTTCCACTTTCATATAAAACATTTGATTTTAAATAAAATGTTGGGCGTATACTATGTATTTGCAAGGATACAGCTCCAATGGATGCATCGATAAGATCACTATGTACAAAAACACCAACAGCTGTATATGTATTACTATTTAAATAAGATTCTTCTGGGGAAATCGTCCATTCACGAATTGTCATATTTTTATTCTGAAGCCAAACATTGATTGGAATATTATTATATGGTGTACTTCTATATTGTGTCCCAGCAGCAAATAAATAATCATCGTAATAAATTAGTCCAATATTTCCAATATAATTTAATGCACCTTTACTATATCCTTGTTTATCTCCTCGTATTGCTTGATAAAAAATATCAGCAGAAGCTTTTGGATTATTTCGACCAGTTTGATGAGTTACATGATTGATTGCCCCAAGATACCACAAACTAGGTGCAATATATTTTTGATATTCTCCTAAACTATTCCAATAAGTTTTGTTTAATATTTCTGTATTAATGGTAGCAGTTTCAAAACGATTATGATTTGTTTCATTCCACTTGTATCCATATAAATTGGAACTTTCATGCGAAAATCCACTTTCTTGTTCTACATAAGGTTCGCTTTTAATTATTTTTACTCTATTTTCATAAGCTTTATCAATTCCTATTTCACTTTGAGTAGGTATAACACCAATAATACGATATAGATTTTCTTCAGTACAATTATCACTGCATCCAAAATAAATATAATTATTCGGATTGGAACCAACATATCTGTAATCTGTTAATGCCGTCGTTTGAGTTGTTTCTTCATGAGTAAATTCTTCCATTTCATTTTGACTCATAAGATGATCTGCTAATCTCGTTAAATGACTCATTTTTGCGGTTACTACAATTTTACTAATAAAGTTTTTATTCATCGAATCGTCTTTTGCAGTAACATGTTCATCCATCCATAATTTTAGAGTGTAAGTTTTACTTTCTTTCGGACCTAATTCTCCACTTATTAAATATCTTCCTTCTACTGGAACATAATCGCTCCCTTGATAGCTAGTATCTACTTCTTCGAAGGTATTTAACAACTTCTTTTCCTCTCCATCCAATTCAATTGCAATAAAAGCACTATTTAAACGGTTACTTTCTCCATTGGAATTTTTGCTTTCCATAATATCTAAATTTACATCATATTCCATCATGGAACATTTATTAGTAATAGTAAAGGTATAAGGTGTTAATAAACTAGATTCTTCATCGGTGATTGGATAAGCATTTTGTAAAGTAATGGGATTTTCATCTTCCAATGCGATTTCTAAACATGTACTTTGGACTGTATTGATTCCTTCTTGACTAACAGTACGTGCCCATAATGCATAACTTAATCCTATCACTCCAAGGATTAAAAATAATCCAATCATTATTAATATCATTTTCTTTTTCATTCTAATTCTCTCCTACTATCTATTTAGTATAACACAATAATAGTTTTGAATGTATAAATGATTCAAAAAAACATAAATTCTTAAATCATGCTTTCCATTTCTTCATGCATTTTTTCGTACTGCATTAAAGTTTGTTTTAAAATAAAATAATCCGATACTACTTTATCTTCTTTTCGAAGACCCACTAAAATGGTTTCACATTTGCTGTAATTAACAAGGCAGAAACGTTCAAAACCCGCTAAATACAATTCTTTTAATTCTTCTTTATTCATATCATATTTTTCAATTACATGTTCTGTTAAATAACGAAAAGAAAATTCTTTTCCAACATAAATAGAAAACAATTGTTTCGATTGATTGGTTTCTTGTTGCTTTACAGTTACCGAAGTAATAAATGGATAAGATAATGCTTCTTGTTTTTCTAAAGGTTTCCAAAAAGAAGAATTATAAAACGAATACTCTTTGGTTTTTGCATTTTTTAAAATTCCATAAAAACAGCTTAAATTTCCTTGATTCATTGTTTTTCGCCTCTTTTTAAAGAGCTATTCTAACGATTTTTTTTCATTTTGTCAAATGATTTAATAAAGGAACATATCGATCTTCTTTTTTTTCATAAAGAGCTATTTCTTGCTTTTGAAAAGTGAGAAGAAGATATTTAAAATCGGATTCAAGAAACAATTCATTACCATGATCTACAAGATGTTTTTCTTGCATTGTTAATTCATAAATTTGATAAGAAAGAAAATCATGAAAAGTTATAAAATGATAATTATTTTTTTTAATCTGTTCTAATAAATAAGCGTCTGATAAAGAAAAGTGACCTAATCTAGTTCTTTTTAATTCTTCCATTGTTCCAAGGCATCCCAAAGAAGCACAAATATCACGAATCAAACTTCTAATATATGTTCCTTTTGAAACCGAACAACGAATCGTCGCATATTCCTGTTGGAAATCCAATAATTCAATAGAAAAAATTTCAATCTCTTGAAGCGGAAGAACTATTTCTTCTCCATTTCTAGCATATTCATATAATTTTTTTCCATTTATTTTTTTTGCAGAATAAGCAGGAACCCTTTGCTGTTGATAACCCAAAAAAGAAGAAAGTACCGATTCAAATGACTCTTTCGTTGGAACAAAAGAATTTTTTTGGATTACTTTCCCTGTTATATCAAGAGTATCAGTTTCTATTCCAAAATGTATTTTGGCAATATACTCTTTTGTATGATTAATAAGTTTGGAAACAAATTTGGTGTAACTTCCAACACATAAAACCAAAACACCAGTTGCCAAAGGATCTAAAGTACCAGTATGACCAACTTTTTTGGTATGAAGATGTTTTGATACAACATTTACAACATCCCGACTCGTATATCCTTTCTCTTTTTCAATAATAAGAATTCCATTCATGATTTAAAAAGACTTACCAGTATTTTTTTCATTTATTATACTTTGTTTTCTTTGATTAGAAAGCGATTCAAAAATATCACACATTCTTCCGAGTAAACATATTGATTCTAAATGGAAATCTTCTTTTTTCCGAAGTTGATTTCGCATTTGAATCAGTTCTTGACATTTTGATATCATATCACTTCTATTTGGATCATAAAAATCAGAAATATCAATAAAATCTGCTCCATCAAAAGTGAATCCATAATTTTTCAAAGATTCCTTGATACTTGCTATTGTCATTAAATTCATTTTTTCCATGGCAATCAATTCGAAGATATTTGTATTCACTAAATCATTTACTGTTACAATTTGATTTTCTTCTAAAGTTTTTATAATATCTGAATTTAAATTAAGTTTTGTAATCTTTTCTGATAATTCTATTTGTTCGACACTCATAATTTTCTCCAATCACTTTTCATTTTTTTCATTTAATTCTTCTAAAATATGTTCAATTTTATTTCCATATTGGATGGACTTATCATAGACAAAACGTATTTTTGGCGTCTGTCTTAAATCCATTTTTTCTGCAACAAATTTTCTCACAAAATCACTTGCTTCATTCATTTCATATTCTAAATCTTTTGAATCCATATCACGTAAACTTGTAAAATAAACTTTTGCAAAAGATAAATCATTCGCTACTTCACTTGCTGTAATTGTAATCGATTTCATCAACTCATCCGTAGATTCTTCCAATAAAATTTCAGAAATGGTTTTGACTAATTCTGATTCAATTCGTTTTAACTTGATTCCTCTCAAACCCGTTTCACCTCAACCATTTCATATGCTTCTAATATATCTTTTTCTCTGATATCACTATAAGATTCCAAAGTAATTCCACATTCAAAACCTTTTTTGACTTCTTTTACTGTATCTTTTTCACGTTGAACAGAAGCAATTTTTCCATCATGAATAATAATCCCATCACGAATTACTCTAACATTCACTCCATTTTTCATAATTCCATCGGTAATGTAACATCCAGCAATTTTACCAACTTTACTAAATGTAAATATTTTTCGAATTTCCGCATTTCCTACAATTTTTTCCTCAAATTCTGGATCAAGCATTCCTTTCATCGCAAGTTCCATTTCTTCCACTACTTTATAAATAATTGTATAAAGTCTAATATCAACATTGTATTCTTTGGCTACTTCTTTCGTTATAGAAGATGGACTGACATTAAATCCAATAATAATAGCATTGGATGCATTTGCTAAAACAACATCACTTTCGGTTATTGTACCTATTCCACTACGAATGACACTAACTCTGACGCCTTCTACTTCAATTTTTTCCAAAGCATTTTTGACTGCTTCTTCACTACCTCTAACATCGGCTTTTAAAATAACATTAATTTCTTTTTGACCAGCATTAATTTGTGCAAATAAATCATCCAATGAAACAATCGTTTTTTTATTGTTCATTTCCTTTTTACTAGCAAATCGTTTCTCTGCTATTTTCTTGGCTTCCGATTCCGTTTCAAATGCCATAAATTTATCTCCAGCACTTGGATTTTCACTAATTCCTGTAATTTCAACTGGCGTAGATGGTCCAGCTTCTACAATGGAAGCTCCAAAATCATTTTTCATTGTTCTTACTTTTCCAAAAAATGTTCCAACTACAATTGGATCTCCCAAACGTAACGTTCCATTTTGAATTAGTAAAGATGCCACACCACCAATATTTTTGTCTAACTTACTTTCAATAACCGTCCCAACAGCATAACGATTTGGATTAGCACGATAATTGTTTACTTCACTAATAGTATTAATGGTTTCCAAAAGTAAATCGATTCCTTCACCACTTAAGGCACTAATTGATACAAAAGGATAATCTCCTCCCCAAGCTTCTGGAGTAATACCATTTTCACTCATTTCTTGCATAATTCTCTCAACATTGGCTTCTGGTTTATCAATCTTATTTACTGCAACAATAATAGGAACACCTGCTGCTTTGGCATGATCAATAGCTTCTTTTGTTTGTGGCATAACGCCATCATCTGCAGCCACAATAATAATAACAATATCTGTAACACTTGCCCCTCTTGCACGCATTTCTGTAAAAGCAGCGTGCCCTGGAGTATCAATAAATGTAATTTTAGTACCATTATGCTCTACTTGATAAGCTCCAATATGTTGTGTAATTCCTCCAAATTCAGAATCCACTACTTTACTGTTTCTTATATAATCTAAAAGAGTTGTTTTTCCGTGATCAACATGTCCCATAATTGTTACTACAGAAGGTCTTAATACCAAATCTTCTTCATTATCACGAATCTCAAATTCTTCAAAATTGGCAACATTTTGTGTTTCTTCTCGTTTTAATGTTTTTCCATAATCCATAGCCACAATCTCAGCATTTTCAAAATCAATACTTTGGTTTAAAGAAACCATCAATCCGAGACTCATTAATTTTTTTATAATATCTGAACCACTAATTTTTAATTCTTCTGCAAGATTAGAAACAGTCATATCCTCCCGATATAAAACAATAGAATCATCTGCTTCATTTTGTTTTAATTTTTCTTTGTGTTTATACATTTCCTTACGACGATTAAAATATTCTTCTTTATTGGATTGAATTTCACTTCTCTTTTTTAATTTTTGTTTTTTCGTATGATCTGTAATATGTTGTAAATTATTTGATTCTATAATATCTTCTACAATTTCATCGATATCCTCTTCGTCTTCAATCGTTGTATCATTCTCAGTACTAATTAAATTAAATGCATAATCTAAATTGATTACATCATCATCTGTGAGTTCATCTCCTGCTGCTTTCACATCGATTCCTAACATTTCACATTTTTTTAATACTTCTGCTACCGATAAATTAACACTTTCTGCATATTCTTTTACTATCATAAACTCCCTCGCTTTCTATTTATTTAATAAATTTTCTAAACTAGAATATATTTCATTTGGAATACTTACTTCCAAAGCTCGATCCAAAGCTTTACTTTTTTTTGCTTTTTCGATTACTTCTTGGTCTAACTTCAAATAAGCACCTTTTCCATTTTTCTTTCCAGATTCATCCACAATTACTTCACCCTCTGGAGTTCTTACTACTCGAATAAGTTCTTTTTTCTCAAACCTTTCATGTGTTACTACACATGTTCTCATGGGAACTTTTCTCATTTTCATGAGTATCACCTCTGATTTATTGATTTCCTTCTTCTGTTACTTGTTGTAACGTTTTTACTTCAATTTTATATTTTGTTAAACGACTCGCTAACTTAATATTGCTTCCTTTTTTCCCTATTGCAAGAGATAATTGATCTTCTGAAACAATAGCCAATGCTTCTTTTTTCATTGGATCTAAAATGTTAACAATAACGCCTTTCGCTGGTGATAATGCTTCTGCAATAAATTCGGCTGGATCTTCATGATACAAAATCAAATCTACTTTTTCACCATTCAAATCTTTTAAAATACTTCCAATTCTAGAACCTCTCTCACCAATACAAGCTCCTTTTGGATCTACTTTTTCATTTGTAGAATATACAGCGACTTTACTACGTAATCCAGCTTCTCTCGCAACAGCAAATAACTCAATTGTTCCATCTACAAGTTCTGGAATAGTTTGTTCAAATAATCGTTTTACAAATCCGTAATGTTTTCTAGAACATAAAATAAATGGTCCTTTGGTCGTTTCTTCGACTTTTGTGATATAAACTTTAATACTAGAACCCATGATAAGAGTTTCTCCTGGAATCATTTCTGATTTTGGTAAAATTCCTCTTGTTCTTCCAAGATCAACATAATAATTTCTAGAGTCTTCCATTGCTAGCATTCCTACCATCATTTCACCCATTTTATCTTGAAACTCTTCCATAATACTATTTCGTTCGGCTTCTCTTATCTTTTGGGTTAAAACTTGTTTCGCGGTTCCAGCAGCAACTCTTCCAAAATCTTTTGGAGTTACTTCTTTTTCAATGGTTTCACCAATTTCAATATCACTAACAATATCTCTTGCATCATCTAATGTAATTTGAGCATCTAAATTGATTTCTGGTGGAATTTTGACAATATTTCCTTCTTCGTCTTCTTCCTCATGTCCAAAATCAAGTTCTGGTACAACAACCAAATAAGAATAAACTTTAATATCTCCAGTATCAGGATTAATCACTACTTTGGCATTTGTTTTGGAATCAAAATTTTTCTTATAAGCGGTAAGTAATGCTTGTTCCATACCTTCTAATACGACTTCTTTACTAATATTCTTTTCTTCCACAATATGGTCAAGGGCCCTCATAAATTCTTTTGCATTCATCATTCTCTCTCCTTACTAAGTACATCTAAAATATAAGATTCTGAAATCAAATCTAAATCATCCAAAATTGGATTAATTAACTTGGTCGCCATTTCAATCGTATCCAAATCAATTCCATTTACTTGATCCAAAACAATTCGTAAAAATGGATAATTGTTTTCTATAACATATTCAATAGAATCTACAAAAATCTCTTTTTCTTTTAAAACTGGTTCCATTGCTTCTCTTATTTTTTTTAACTTACTTTCCATAAATTTGTTTCATCACCTCTTACAATAATAAAAGTGGGTTTTCTGCCCACTTAAATCTGTAAATTAATTATATCATGATTATTTTTAAAATAGCAAGTTTTTTAAAATAGCTTCTTTTTTAATTTTAAAAGAAAATTTATACTTCTTCAGAATAAATATGTGTCAATCTCTTCTCGCAATTTTCATTATAACAAACATTTTTTTGAATATTTTGATCAATCTGATAACAATGAGTAACTAAATAAAGTTCTAAAATTTGATAGCTGAATGTAGCTGTTCCATTTTCAAAACCAGAAAGTCTTTCACTTAATAAAGGATCATTTTTAATGATATCAGATAAAGTTGGTAAAAGATCCAATTCGACTTCATTCATCGAATTTAAAAAATCTTTTTTTACAATACCGTTATAAAAAATTCGCATAGATTGATAAGTGGTAGAATAAATTGGCTTCATATATATTTCATCTTCCCATTCATCATAATAAATATCTTCCACTAATAAATACTGACCATAATAATATTCAACAACATAAATATTATTAAAATTATACATCTTTAAATCATTATTATGATAACGGTCTAAGAATTGGTAACCCTGACTTGTACAAGATTTTGCTTTTTTAATTTGGGCATACGGATATGGAAAACTAGTATAATATTCGCTCTCTTTTTTTAAAAAAGGAGAGCCAACAATCGTAATGCCTGTTTCTAATAATTGATAAGCCTCTTTACCACTCAAATAATATTTTTTCTTTAGCTGGAAATCATTAAGATATTTAGAAAAATTTACAATTTGACTCGTTGTTATATAATTACTATTTTCTAATTCTTTACTATATAAATTAAAGTAAATATTAGAATCGCATGGTGCATCAATTAAATAAAAATAATTATTTTGTTCAGTACATAAAAATAAATTTCCATTTTTATAAACGATATACAAATCATCAATGTCATATTGATTTTCACTATTTAAAGTATATTCTTTACCAATTTTTAAAGGATCTTCCGCTAATTCAAAACTTCTATTTAAAATATAATCTGGAAAAATATAATCCTTTGAATGACAGTTTTCTATAATTAATTGAGCTTCTATTAAAGTATAAGATTCTTGATCAAAATTCATGCTATTTGCAAACGATAAAAAAGATACAACATCATTTTCATAAATTCCAAGAAGCTCTTCTTCCATATCCCAATCAATAATATGAAAGGAGCGATCTCTTGCCAAATCGTTTAAATTCGAATCAGTAAGATAATAATGATCACGATAACGAACAACATACAAAGAACTACCATCATACTCTCGATTTGTTTTTTCTTCTAAAACATATGCATTTTGGGATTGATAATCATGAGAAATGGCTGTAAAAATAGCACTGGCTAATAATAACCCAATTATTCTAGCATACAATAAATCATATTTATTATGTTTCTTTTTTTTATTTTGTTTTGTCATAATTTCACTCCTAAAGCGAAATCATAACATTAGAAGAAATGAAAGTCAATTTATTTTACATAACCATTTTTGACACTTTTGGTTTCACTTACCGCGATAAAAGCATCTGGATCACACTGACGTATAATGGCCTCAACTTTCTTTAAAGTATTACGATTTACTTGTAAATAAATCATGATTCTAGGATTTCCATCAAAATTATTGGTCAGCTCAATGATAGATGCCAAATAGCCTTCTTGCTTTAATTTTTCTAATACTTTTTCATTATTTTCATCTACAATTGCTTGAATCATCACAATTCCATGAATCAATTTAGAAGAAATAAAACTTCCCATTAAAGTTCCTGTTGCAAATCCCAAAGAATAAGAAATTGGAATAAAAATACTAGAAATATCAATTCGAAGTGCTTCTCTAGCAATCATAAACCAAATAAATGTTTCTAAAAAAGCAAGTCCAGTAGCCAAAAGCGTTTTTTCTTTCAACATCATATTTGAGCGAACAGTTCCAATCGTAACATCTAAAATACGAGCAAAGAAAATTTTAATACAAATAAAAAACAAGTCCATAAATATTCACCTGTTTTTAAATTAACCATTTTTTAAAGAATTATAAATAAAGTAAACAAAAAGATAAGCAAAATAACTCCAAAAATAATGAAAAATGCAACAAAACGAGTACTTTCGTCTCCATTCTTTTTTTCATATTTAATGGGAGACATTCCATATTTTTCACTAATTAATTTTGGTCTTAAATCTTTAGACTTTTCTTTTTTCATTTCTACATATTCATGTATTTGATCACTTGCAATAAATACTCCACAAAAAGGACATGTTGCTTGCTCATTTGATAAAGCTTTTCCACAGTTTCGGCATGTCATATTATCACCTAATAAAATTATATCATGAATAGAAATACATTTCTATCTCATAATAAAAAAGTGATAATCATGTTTTACAGCAATTTATTTCTTATTTTTTCTATTTTTGGATACCTTTATGAAATGGCAATTCGTTTAATGAATCATTATTCCACACATAATTTACTTTTGGGTCCATGGATGCCAATATATGGAATAGGAATTGTCATCATTGAATTAATTAATCAATTTTTAAATCAATTTAAAATAAAAGGTTTTAAAAAATTAATATATTGTTTTTTGATTAGTATTTTTATACTAACGATTTTAGAATGGATTGGAGGCATTTTAGTTTTAAAATTATTTTCTACTTCTTTTTGGAATTATGAAAATATCCCTTTCCATATTGGAAAATATGTTAATGTTTTAGTATCTATTTTATGGGGAATCTTATCCCTTTTTATCGAATATATTATCATTCCTATATTAAAACCATTCATTCAAAAAATCCCCAAAGGGATTACAATTTTAATAATTAGTTTCATCCTATTGGATCATCTTTATTTAATCATTACGAGGCTTCTTCAATAAAAGTCTTACTTTTATGAGGCTCTGAAAACTCTAAATCCAAATAATCTTGTTGTCTTAAAGCCTCATAAACAACAATGGCAACAGCATTAGAAAGATTTAAAGCTCGTACATTTTTTGTCATAGGAATCCGCATGCAACGATTCAAATGTGGTTTTAATATCTCTCTTGGAATACCAGTGCTTTCTTTGCCGAAGATAAAATAAAGGTTTTCTTTTTTATCATGATAATCAAATGAAGTATGCGGGACATGACCATAGCGAGTTAAAAAATAATAAGTACCCTGATTTTTCGAAAAAAATTCTTCTATATTTTCATAAACGGTATAATCACAATCTTGAATATAATTTACACCACTTCGTTTAATATATTTTTCATCCAAAGAAAACCCTAGTGGCTTAATCAAATGTAATTTGGAATGAGTTGCCACACAAGTTCGCATGATATTCCCAGTATTTCCAGGAATTTCTGGCTCAAATAAAACAACATGAATCATAAAACCCTCCTAGTAATTATTTTTTAAATTCATACATATCTAATAGCTTTACAAAATCAGAAGCTTCTAATACTTTTTTATCATCTCTTTTTGCAACATCAATTACTTTTTTTTCTTTGATATAAAAGATCGCTGGGAAAGTTTTAATCTCACTTCCCAATTCTCGATTTACAGCACATGATAGATCACAATTCGCTACTTCTTTGTAATTCATAATATCAATATAATAAAAATTATGTTTCAAATGATAATCTTCAATAATCTGTTCTAAATCTTCCTCTAATTCATAATGTTCTTTTTCACTATGATAATTAAATAAAATAAAAAGCTCTTTTTCACCTGAATTTTCCATTATATCGTGGATATTCTCAAAAGTAGTTTTTTGAATTATTCCTGTGTGATTAAAATATCCTTCTTTATAAAGTGATTCTTGATGAGTTTTATATAAATGAAAACCTAAAAAAGCAATAACAAAAATCCAAACAATGGCAATAATTGCAATAAAATAATTGGTAACAGGAATTTCATACTTCTCGAAAGAAGTTATTTTTTTCTCACCATTTATTTCAGCATGAATTTCTTCCATTTCTTGAGGAATGGTTTCCGAAATAACGTATTTTTCTTTTGTTGGTTTCGTCTCTTTTTTTGGATTATTTTTTTGTTTTTTTTCAGTTTTTCCATTTAAAGATTTATTCTTTTGCGTTTGATTTAAAGCAGCTTGCTTTTTAGTAGTAGTTGCTTTTTTTCTTACTGTAGATTGCTTTTTTGTCTCTCCTGCTTTTTTCGAAGGAACTGATTTTTTTGTAGTTGAAGTAGTTCTTTTTTTCGCATTGGAAGACGATTTTTTCTGTTCTTTTTTCCCTCCACTACTTTTCACATTTGCTTTTGTATTTTTTTCCTTTTCTTCCATTATATATATCCCTCACTTATTTTAATAATCATAACATAAAAGATTTCAATTGAAAAGAAATCAATCCATTTTTTTTACTCAGAGATTTCTTGTTCACGAATTTCTCGAAGACGACTTTGAATTAAAAAAATTAAATCCATAGGCACATTTATTTTTGGTAATATTAAAAGACAATCTTGTAATTTTGTTTTTAATGGTTTTTTTTCTATTTCCTGTGCTAGTTTTTGATAAGGAAAAAGATTCGAATGATTTTTTACAAAATTTAAAATATATTGTTGTAAATCAAAAAGAACATATTCTTTGGAACCATATTCATCCATTTCTTGCATTCCATAATAAGCTCCTATTAAGGTACAAAAGGTATCTTTTAAATCCATAAAATTCATCTTCTCTCTAAAAAATTATATCATAAATTCTTTTAAATTGACTTTTTACACAAAAATATTATAATAAATCAAAAAAAAGAGGAGTTTTATAACATGACACCAATAATAAGTGTTATTGTACCATGTCATAATGTTGAAATATATATAGATACTTGTATAAATAGTATTATCAATCAATCATTTACAGAAATAGAAATTATTTGTCTCGACGATCATTCATCTGATCAAACATTAAATAAATTAAGAAAGTGGCAAAAAAAAGATAATAGAATTATCGTATATTCCTTAATTCACTTAACAGGTGCTGCCACTGCAAGAAATTTCGGAATAAAAATAGCCAAAGGAAAATATATTACATTTATTGACAGTGATGATTTTGTGGTACTTAATTTTTTAGAAGATTTTTATCAGATTTCAAAAAATACAAATATCCCAATTGTTAGCGGCATTCATAAAGCAATACCATCAAACGAATGGAACGAAATGGAACTTTTATTCAGTAAAAAAGAAAGTGCTTGCATAGCAAATTTTAACCAAGATCCGAGCTATATTTTAAAGTTTCCACCACACATTACTGGAAAACTATACAAAAAAGAAGCCATTACATCACAATTTTTAGCAAATTATATATGGGAAGATCTTCCCTTTTTTATGGAAACTTCATTTCAAAATGCAATCACTTATTATGTGAATCCTTTTTCATCAAACTACTATTATTTTTATCGTCAAAATGAAAATGGAGTTACATTAAGTTTATCGAATCCAAGTAGTAAAAATTTAGATATTATTCATGTGATGCAATATATATTAAAACAATTACATTATTATTATAAACTAAACGACGCTTACAAAAAAAACATAGATGCTTTTATTGCTAATTTTTTATTTCAAAACTTAAAAATAATCTTTTTTAGCGTACAATTATCAATAGAAGAGCAAAAAGAATTCACATACTTACTAAAAAGAATCTATCAATATTACTTTCCAAATTTCATTCAACAAATATCACAAGAATTAGCGAAAAAATATCAAATGTTTTATCAATTTATTAATGAGTCTTCTTCCAAGAAAATAACAGATATCAAACAAGAAGAAAAAAATTTTTTAAAAAAAGCAAGACAAAGAAAAAAGAAGCAAAACTTCTTTTTCTAATATCCTTGCTTTTTATAATAGTCATACAATTCTTTAAAACGATTAAAATGTACAACTTCTCTTTGTCGTAACCATAATAGTGGCCCTAATAAATCTTCATCATCCGTTAAATCAATTAAATTTTCATAAATGGCTCTTGCTTTTTGTTCTGCTGCCATATCTTCTGATAAATCAGCCAATACATCCCCTGTTACTGCAAAATAAGATACTGTAAAGGGATTTCCAAAAGAATCACTTGGATAAACTCCTTTTCCATGTTCTGTAAACATACTACCAAGTCCACATGCTTCTAATTCTTCTATCGTTGCATCTTTAGTAAGTTGATGTATCATTGTGGCAATCATTTCACAATGGCCAAGTTCCTCGGTAGCTATATCATTTAAAAGAGCTTTTCCTCTTTCATCAGGCATACTAAATTTTTGTGAAAAATAGCGCATAGAAGCTGCAAGTTCTCCATTTGATCCACCAAATTGTGTCACCAAATACTTTGCCATTTTTACGTCTTTTTTCTTAATATTAATTGGATAATTCGTGTGTTTTACATATTTAAACATATTTACTACCTCCTATATTATCCCAAGGCCAAGGATTATTTATCCATTCGTAATTTTTGTAATTTACATTGGTAAATAAGATAGGACCATATTTTTCTGTAAATTCTTTTTTCGCTTTTTGTTCTGCTTCTACATAATTTTGAAATAACTGATAAGCTTCCTTATCTTCTGGATGCATATCCAAATACAAATTTAAATCAACTAAAGCAAAATCAAGTTCCATTACCTTATATAATTTTTGTTCATAATCATTGCTTGGCATAAGTGGAATAGGATTATAATTTCGATAAGGTTCATACTCATCGCGCATCATATTTCCTCTTAAAAATCCTTCATTTGAATTTATAAATTTATTACGATCAATTTCTAATTTAAAATCTGAACCAGGTATTTCAAAAAAAGAGAAGTCAAAATCGTGATTATTAAATAGCATTTTTTTCTCCCTTCTAGCTTAATATATGTAAAAAAAAAAAGAAGAATTAGTAAAAAAACCCAACTAAAAGTTGAGTTAGAGTTAAAATTTAGACTGCTAGCACGACACGAAAACTGTGATCCCAAATCATACTGCCATAATAAAAACCAGCTGCAAACATACCAACATTTATGCCGTTGGTATAAACTCCACCACGACTAAACCACGGAGTATCAGGATCTACTATCCAAGCATCATCCTGATACCATGATCCAACTTGTCTTGTTTGAGATCCATATGTTGCATTTGTAAACGGTCCCATTTCTCCTGTTGCATCTCCTAAAATACGACGGTTATAATGTTCATCATCGGTTCCATATGCAT
>CAOJNP010000025.1 GCA_948439995.1 uncultured Erysipelotrichaceae bacterium
TTATGAAGGAACTTCGTTAAATACAGATGGAACATATACAAAAAGATATAATAGTAAAATAGGATACTTAGCAAGTACAACAAATAATATTTCTGGAATTTATGATATGAGTGGAGGATCATGGGAATATATGATGGGAGTCATGCTATATTCAGATAATCAAACGCCTTGTGCTGGAAGAGATGCGACTTACACCAGTGGATTTGCAGGACCATATTGTAATACTAGTGGAAGTGCAACTGGAATTTCACTTCCTGAAAAGAAATATTATGACACCTATCTTTATGGAACCGATGATAAACATTACAGCAGGAGAATTTTAGGAGATGCGACAGGAGAAATGGGACCATTTTTCCAATTAAATAATCGAAAGCAAGGTTCATGGTATTCTGATGAAAATATATTTGTTTGGACAGAATCATCATGGTTTAATCGTAGTGGTAATTTTTTACATGGAATGGGAACAGGGATTTTTACAACTGGACGATTTGCGGGAAGTGCTTCTGGAGAAAGTTTTCGAATTGTCTTAGCAATTTAATTTTTGAAAATGGTTTCATTTGACGAAATATGCAATATATGCTAGTATATAATCTTAATTTATTTCAAAGGGGTAAAAGTATGTTGGAAAAAATTATAAAAATTAAGGATCAATTTGCTATTAGAAGATCTTATTTAGGTGCTGCAACTAATCATATCATTGATTATAAAGAAGCTAAATTATTGGATCACAGAATTGAAGAATTAAATGAATTAATTCAATATATAAAATTTTATGATAAGATTCCGAAAACTTATGAAGAATTTTTAAAAAGTGATTTAAAAGATCAAATCCTTCAAGAGATTCAAAGCGATTATTTAAAACAAAAAAAAGAAGCCTTAAATGGTATTGTTAATGAAGCAGAAATTGACCAACTATTTTCAGAAAATGTAGTGTTATATCGAAAAATTGATCAATTGATAAAAAATTTCGAAAATCCAATTCATTCTTCTTTTTATGAAGATGTATTATCTTATTTATGTCAAAATTATGCAATTATTCCAACGGTGGCTAGAAGTATTTTATTTTTGGATGTATTCGAAGAATATTTTCCATTAATAA
Organism: uncultured Erysipelotrichaceae bacterium; assembly: GCA_948439995.1. Lineage (GTDB taxonomy): Bacteria > Bacillota_I > Bacilli_A > RF39 > UBA660 > MGBC162267. Next base: position 1,100 of record CAOJNP010000025.1, read on the forward strand.
TGAATGAGGAAGAACAAATTTTTTGCCAAGAAATAAAAACTTTTATTCGAAATTCAAAAGTCCAATCTTCTAAAAAATTAGCAACGTTAATTTATCAGAAATTAAAATGTAATCCTAAGATTTTATCTGTTTTAAAAAGTCCAAACCTGTTTTTTGATCAAATTTTTCTAAGTTTTATAAAGAAATATGGATCGCCGAAAATAAAAGAAGATTTTTGTTCAAAAGAATGGATGACGACACATAGTATTTCTGAAAAACTAGAATATTATAGGATGTTTGAAGAGGAAAAAATAAAAAAAGTAAGAAAAACAGCAAATAATTATAAAAATCAATATGATTCTGAAATGCGTCAATGGACTTTTGAAAATTTACCTCATAAATATGTTGAGTTAAAAAATACCGTTAAAATTTATATTTATACTAAAATGAGTCAGCTTATGAAAGAAGAATATTCGGAAAGTGATTTACTTTCTTCTGGAGTAGAATTAAAAAATTCTTTGTTTCAAATTTATCATTATTTAACACAACATAGAAATTTTGATTCTATGGACTTTTTTCTTCAATTTTTAACTAATTTAATAGAAAAAAATTGTAATCTTTCTAGTGAAATTGAAATAGAATTTCCGAATCAAAAAGAGGAACCAAAAAGTTCAAAAAAACAGAATAATCCAGTGATACGTTTCTTTACGAAACTAAAATCTTATTTTGTATCAAAAATAGAGAACAAAAAAGGATTTTTATTAAAGCATACTCCTCAGTTTGATGATGAAAATGAGAAAAAAAGATTGCTTCACAAAGATTATTTATATGGTTTGGGAATAGAAATGATAACATCAATTCAAAATCAATTTCAATCACTTTGTTATAGCTCCAAATGGAAAGAAGAAATGGTAAAAAAATTTCCTATTTTAAATAAAAATACAGATGATTTAACGATTCCAGATTTACAAGAACTATTCAATTTTGCTACTTCATTTTTGGAAGAAGTGAAACAGGAAAGAACAAAATCGTATCATCAATGTCACATTTTAGAAAAACCAAAATTACCTAAAAATAATTTGTTTCTTTCTTTATTTCAAAATTATTCGAATATTGATTTGAATGAATTTCAAAAAGCAAATCCTGAAGATATTAAAAATCTTTTAAAAATGTTAAGAGGGATGCTAAAGAATTACTCGAATCAAGAAAGTGATTTAAAATCACTAAAATGTTTCATGCCAGAAATGAAAGAACAATTAATTGAAACTTATTTTGAAGCCATGCAATATGTTTCATCTGGAAAATCTAGAAGTTAAATTTAATCTTGAAAAACATCTTTCTTTTGACTATAATCAGATTAAGCGATGAAAAAAGAGTAGTAACATGAATATTTTTTTAGAGAGTTTATGGATGGTGAAAATAAACAAAGTAAACATGTGAACTTACTTTTGAATGTGTCAGGTTAATCTCTTTATCGATTATAAAGCTAACTATATGTTAGAAATTAAGGTGGTACCACGAGCAAATCGTCCTTATGGATTGGTTGCTCTTTTTTTTGAAAGGAAGAGAATGATGAATTCAATTGGATATCAATTATTTTGGATTATTTTAGTATTTGGAATTATGTTTTTTGTTTATTTTTTCTTATTATCGAAAAAAATAAAAAAAGGAAATATAAATCGAATTGGAGAATTTACTTATTTGATGAAACGATTTTCACTTGATCAAAAGAAAATAAATACAAATCAAATAAAATTAGGCATATGTATTATTAACGCATTTATTATTTCTTTTGTTTCCAATTTTATTATGTTGATTCCTGTATCAATGATGTTTCGATTATTAATTGGATTTGTACTCCTTTTTGCACTCATTTATGCTTTATATGAGATTTATGGAAAATTTTTAAAAAAGAAATATGGAAAGGAATAAAAAATTATGGATTTTCAGAAAATAGAAGAAAAATGGCGAACTTATTGGGAAGAGCATCAAACATTTAAAACTGATGTTTGGGATTTTTCTAAGCCCAAGTATTATGCATTGGATATGTTTCCATATCCATCTGGAGTTGCACTTCACTGCGGTCATGTGGAAGGATATACTGCTACAGATATTATAGCTCGTATGAAACGAATGCAAGGATTTAATGTTCTTCATCCTATGGGATTTGACTCTTTTGGATTACCAGCTGAACAATATGCTATTAAAACAGGGAATCATCCTGATATTTTTACAAATAAAAATATTGAAACATTTAAAAGTCAACTACGAATGGCAGGGTTTTCTTATGATTGGGATAAAGAAGTTTCAACATGTGATCCCAAGTTTTATCATTATACACAATGGATTTTTAAAAGACTTTATTCAGATGGTTTAGCAACATTAAAAGATATGCCAGTCAATTGGTGCGAAGAATTAGGAACAGTGCTTGCAAATGATGAAGTAATTGATGGAAAAAGTGAACGAGGTGGATATCCTGTTGTAAGAAAAAATATGAAACAATGGGTTATTGATATGCCTTCGTTTGCAGATCGTTTATTAAATGGTTTGAATGATTTAGACTGGCCAGAATCCACCAAAGAAATACAACGGAATTGGATCGGAAAATCAACTGGGGCTTTGGTAGATTTTAAAATTCAAGATAGTGAAAAACATTTTACCGTTTATACTACAAGACCAGATACTTTATTTGGAGCTACCTATTGTGTTTTAGCACCAGAACATGAGTTAATAAAAGAAATAATGAGTCCAGAACAGGCAAGCCAAGTAAAAGAATATATTGATCTTTGCGCTACAAAATCTGAAATTGAAAGAACTAGTACAGTAAAAGAAAAAACAGGAGTTTTTACAGGTGCTTATGCAATTAATCCAGTTAATGGTAAAAAAATCCCAATATGGATTAGTGATTATGTTTTAGTAACTTATGGAACAGGAGCGATTATGGCTGTCCCTGCTCATGATGATCGTGATTTTCTATTTGCGAAAAAATTTAATCTTCCCATTATCCCAGTTTTGGCTCCTTCTATTTTGAATGAAGATAATTTACCAAAAGAGGGAAAAGAGAATACAAAACGAGAAACAGTGATTGTAGTTGCAACTTATAATGATGAATTTTTAGGGGTAAAATATCAAAAGTTTAATTGGCAAACTTTTCCTATGGGTGGCATAGAAGAAAACGAAAGTATATTGGATGCGGCAAAAAGAGAATTAGAGGAAGAAACAGGATATTTTGATATTCAAACCATTCGTGAAATTCCATTTGTTTTTCAAGAATCTTTTTATGCAGCACATAAAGATGTTAATCGGCTTACTACAAATCATGTCGTAGAAATTATTTTAAATTCAAAAAAATGTCATGACGTGACGATAGAGGAAAAAGAAATTCAAAATTCCATGTGGATCAAGAAAGAGGAATTAAAAAATTGGCTTTCTATTTCATCACATCAAATGTTAGCAGAATATGTCTTAAGTGGAGAACATGCTTTTACGGAAGATGGTATTCATATTAATTCAGAATTTTTGGATGGATTAAATAAACAAGAAGCAATTGATAAAATGATTTCGTGGCTAGAAGAACATGGCGTTGGAATGAAAAAAGTAAATTATCGTTTAAGAGATTGGATCTTTGCAAGACAACGTTATTGGGGAGAACCAATTCCAATTGTGCATTATGAAGATGGTTCGATGGCTGCTTTAGATGACGAGGATTTACCACTTATTTTGCCAGAGTTAGAAGATTATTCTCCTAGTAAATCTGGTGATTCACCTCTTCATAAAGCAAGCGATTGGGTTAATTTATCTTATCATGGTAAAAAAGCTACAAGAGAAACTTCTACGATGCCAGGTAGTGCTGGATCAAGTTGGTATTTTTTAAGATATATTGATCCACATAATGAAAATGAAATTGCAAATAAAGAACTTTTAAAACATTGGATGCCAGTTGATTTATATGTTGGTGGACCAGAACATGCTGTAGGGCATTTACTATATTCTCGTATGTGGAATCAATATTTGTATGATTTAGGTATAGCTCCAACAAAAGAGCCATTTCAAAAACTTGTTCACCAAGGTATGATTTTAGGGTCAAATGGAATTAAAATGGGAAAAAGATATCCTGATTATTCTATTAATCCAAATGATATTATCCGAGATTACGGAGCCGATACGCTTCGCTTATATGAGATGTTTATGGGGCCTTTAGAAGCTGATAAACCATGGAGTAATGATGGAGTAGAAGGAGCCAAAAAATTCTTAGATCGTGTTTGGAGATTATATCATAGTGGAATAATTAAAAACCAAGAAAATAAAAATCTAGAATCTATTTATCATAGAACTGTAAAAAAAGTTACAAATGATTTGGAGACTTTAAATTTTAATACGGCGATTAGCGGAATGATGATTTTTATGAATGCGGTTTATAAAGAAAGTGTATTTCCATCGGAATATGCAGAAGGATTTATTAAATTATTAAATCCAATTGCTCCTTTTATAACCGAAGAATTATGGGAGTTTTTAGGTCATAATGAAACTATTAGTTATGAGCCATGGCCTACTTATGAGGAAGCAAAAACTGTTTTAAATGAAGTAACAATTGGAATTCAAATTAATGGAAAAGTACGTAGTGAAATGACTTTTATGGTTGATGAAACAAATGAGGAAATCTTACAAAAAGTAATGAATAATGAAAAAATAAAAGCCTATTTAGAAGGAAAAGAAATTGTAAAAACAATTGTAATTCCAAATAAAATAGTTAATATTGTTTTAAAATAAAGAGTTGATTTTTATCAATTCTTTTTGATTGTTATACTAAAAAATAGAAGCAATTTTGCTTCTATTCGTTTAATATTTGTCCCCAGTGAGCAACTAAATTCATATTCTTTGACACACTTGTACTAAAATTCCATACATCTCCTGCATCATCATACCATCCTAAAAATAGGTAACCTTCTTTTTGAGGATTCTTAGGACGATTCATTGGTCTATTTTTTCTAATTTCAATGGTTTCATAAATCGTTCCATCACTATAAAATTTAACTACGTAAGTATTGTTTTTAAAATAGAAAAAGATCACAAAAATTAAAGTTAAAATGATAACACCTAAGATAAGAATTTTTAAATTTTTTTTCATTTTTTTCCCTCTTTTTGGAATTATATCACAACCATTTCTTTTTCGACAAGTATATTTGTTATATTAAAAATGGTGAGCATAATGAAAGTAAAATGTTTTGATGAATCTCATGAAAAAGATTTGGAAGAAAAAATTAATGGTTTTCTTTCTAGCTTGAACGGTGATATAATTGATATAAAATATGCAGTAGCTGCATGTGTATGTGGAGAGGAACAAATTTATTGTTTTTCAGCTTTAATTATTTATAGCGTAAAAGAATGAGTTGATTTTATGAAAAAAAGTTCTTTTGTAGAAGGAACAATTATTGCAACATTATCGATCGTTTTTGTAAAGATCTTAGGGATGCTTTATGTCATTCCTTTTTATGCATTAGTTGGTGTTCAAGGGGCAGCACTTTATGCTTATGCTTATAATATTTATGTCATTTTTTTAGATATTTCTTCGGCAGGTTTACCAATTGCTATTAGTAAAGTGATTAATGAATTTAATACATTAGGTAAAATGGATGCGAAGGTAAGAGCTTATCGTTTGGGAAAAAATTTAATCTGTTTTATTTCTGTTTTGGTTTTTATTTTATTGTTTTTATTTGCAGGTCAAATTGCATCAATTATTATTGGCGACTTGCAAGGTGGAAATACGATTGAAGATGTTGCCTTTGTGATTCGGTCTGTATCTTTTGCAATATTAGTGATTCCTTATTTAAGTACTGCAAAAGGTTATTTACAAGGACATAATATTATTGGTGTATCTAGCTTTAGTCAGGTTTTAGAACAAGTAGTTAGAATCGGATTCATTTTAGGAGGAAGCTTTCTTGCTTTAAATTTCTTTCATTTATCGATTAGAAGTGCTGTTGGTATTGCAGTTTTTGGAGCTTTTGCTGGAGGTATGACAGCAACAATCTATGTTCTTTTCAAAATGCGAAAAAATAAAAATGCATTGCAATTAGAGCAAGATTTACCAAAAGACAATATTAGTAATCAAACCATTTTAAAAAAAATCGTAACTTATGCAGTTCCTTTTATTGTCATTGATATTGCAGTTTCTATTTATAATTTTATGGACATGGTTTTTATTCTAAGAACTTTAGATCATTTGGGTTATGATGCTGCTACAACGGAGTTTGTAACGACTTCCATTACTACATGGGCAAGTAAAATTAGTATGATTGTAAATTCTATTGCAGCAGGAATGAGTGTTAGCTTAATTCCCAATATTGTAGAAGCATACACTTTAAGAAAATGGGATGTTGTCAATTTTAAACTCAATAAGGCTTTGCAAATTATTTTGATTGTTTGTTTACCAATGGTATTTGGATTATGCTTATTGTCAAAACCCGTTTGGAGTATTTTTTATGGATACAATGAATTGGGAGCTTTTGTTTTTGCCGTTTTTATTTTCATTTCTTTGTTTTTTAATTTATATACTGTAACGTCGTCAACACTTCAAAGTTTAAATAAATTTAAAGGGGTTTATTTTTCTTCTTTGCTTGGTTTTATTTTAAATGGTATTTTAGATATTCCTTTGATGTATTTTTTTCATTTTATTGGTTTGGAACCATGGATTGGAGCTATTGTGGCAACTGCTATAGGATATTCAACTAGTATTTATTTTGCATTATTAATATTAAAAAAAGCCAATCATTTATCTTATAAAAGTGTGATAAAGCTTTTAAAACAGCTTACCTTTCCTCTTGGTATGATGTTAATTGTAGTTTTTATTTTAAGAGGCGTTTTACCCATTCATTATACTAGTAAAATTTCTTGTATTCTAAATGTTTCTATCATTGCTATTTCAGGAGCTTTTGTTTATCTATTTATATGTTTTAAAATGGGATTGATCCGTAAAGTGTTTGGTCAAGAATTTTGTGATAAAATAACGAAAAAACTTACCCGAAAAGGTAAGTATTAAACCATATACATGCCACTTGATGTACTATCAATGGATGTATCTGTTGTATAGTAAGTAGATCCTTCTAGTTTATTTAAACGATTTTCTAAACGATTCATATTTCGTTCTAATTTTGCCATTCGACTTTCTAATTCACTTATGGTAGAATCACTGTAGCTTGATGAATTCATAGCTGGCATCATCATTGGAGTTGTATTGGAATAGAAGCTTTGACTTGCTTGTGCTTGGGCATTCATTGGCATCATTGGCTGCTGCATTACTGGTTGTTGCATCATTGGTGCAGATCCTTGAAAGGCCATATTCATGCTAGAGTTTTCAAAAAAAGTGTTACGATCTTTTTTCAAAAATTTTCCCTCCCTTTATGGATAATATATGTAATTTTAGAAAAGTGGTGAAACAATGCGTTTAAGAAATGTAAAAAATGCCTATGAGATTTTAACGAGTAGTATTTATTTTGTAGAGAATCCAAAAGAATATAAAAATAAACTTTCTTCTTTGTTTTTAAAAGAGCAACCGCTTCATTTAGAAATTGGTTGTGGAAAAGGACAATTTTTAATTGGTATGGCTAAAAAATATCCTTTTGTTAATTTTATTGGGATAGAAAAATATGATAGTGTGTTAGTTCGAGCAATTCAAAAATGTCAGGAAGAACATCTTACCAATTTAAAATTCTTTTGTATGGATGCAAAAGAGCTATTGGAAGTTTTTGATCATGATATTGAAACTCTTTATTTGAATTTTTCCGATCCATGGCCTAAGAATCGTCATCATGAAAGAAGACTTTCTAGTACTACATTTTTACATTTATATGATGAGATATTTTGTAATACCCCCATTATTATTCAAAAAACCGATAATCCGATTTTATTTGCGAGTAGTTTGGAAGATTTGAGTAAAAATGGATATATATTGTCAAATGTTAGTCTTAATTTACATGATTCTGAAATTGAAAATGTCAATACTGAATATGAGGATAAATTTGTTCGTCTTGGCCAACCAATTTATTATTTAAAAGCAATTAAGAAAAAATAATATTTTTTTTTCTTTTTTATTTGACAAAATATTAACTATTTTTTCTTGTTAATTTAGGATCAACTTTTTGCCTATTTACAATTTATTTTTTGATTTTGCATTTTAACTTCTTGTTAGTTTCCACCATATTTGTTATAATGCTTTTATGTTTGGAGGTATCTATGAAAAAAATATTTTTGATACTTTTCATGATATTTTGGATTTCTGGATGCACAACAATTCAAGATCAATCATTAGAAGAAATTGTAGATCAAGGAATTCATAGTAATGTAGATATCACAAATATGAATCGAACTGGATATAAATATTATCTTCCAAATGGAATGAAGGCAGTAATTAAAAAAGATTACAATGAAGTGATTTATAATGATAAATATCCATTTTATTTATATGTTGACGTGATTAGCTATTTTAATAAAGTTGAATCCAATTATGAAGCGAATTCTAAGTATTATCGATCCTTTTCACTGGAAAATGGAAACAAATTTGGATACTTGCAAATAAAAAGCTTAGAAAATAAAAAATATTTTATTGAAATCATGTATAATTATGCTAAAATAGAAGTGATAGTAACAAAAAGGGATATTGAGGAGTCAGTAGCGTATGCCATTGCTATTTTGGATTCTGTTACCTATATTGATACTGTTTTGGGGAGTTTAATGGGAGATAATGTTTTAAATTCCAATGAACTTGAATACAATATTTTTGATACAGCAAAGACGGAAAGTAACTATTTGGAAATTGTGGAACAGTATGATCAATATAACGAAAAGGATAAAGTCCCAGATATGGACTTTATAAAATAAGGAAGGTGTAATCATGGGATTACTAAATAAGTTAAAAAATGCAATTTTTGAAGAAGAAGAAATTGAAATTAATGAACCCGTTGAAGAAATAATGAAGGAAAAAGAAGCTCCAAGAGTTGTTAAGAAAAAAGAACCAATTAAAATGTCTTTTAATAGTGAAGAAGAAGATTTAATTAGTGATCGTGAACTTTTTAAAGCAGAACCAACTTTTAATTTTCCAGCTTTTGATGAACGTGAGTTTGAAGTAGAGAAAAAAGAAAAAGTAAAAGAAGAAGTACCAGTAAAAAAAGAAGTGGAAAAACCACTTGAAGTAAAAACTAGAACGACTGCTCCTTCTGTTTTAGATATGGAACGAGGAAAAAAAGAAGCAAAACCGAAAGAAACAAAACGTAATTATGATTATAAAGAAGCTCGTAAAGCAAAAGAAACAAAAAGAAATGAAAGTAAAAGATTTATTCCTTCTCCAGTTATTTCTCCAGTTTATGGTGTTTTAGATAAAAATTATAAAAAAGAAGATATTGTTGTAAAATTAGATGAGAAAAAGTTAGATGTAGATAGTGTACGTAAAAAAGCATTTGGTACTTTAGAAGATGATATTGAAAAAACATTAAATACCTCAAAAAGAGAATTTTATAAAAAAGAAAAAGTAAATATCGATTTTCCAGAAGAAAAGAAATTAGATGATTTACTAGAAAGCGTATCAGAAGAAGTAATACCTGTTCAAGAAAAAGAAGAAACCAAACATCATGATTCATCATTTAATATAGAAGAAGAATCAATACGTTACCGTAAAGAAAGAAAAAGCGAATTAGAACGTTTGGATCGCCCAAATAACAAAACAGTAGAAGAAAAATTAGAAGATGAAACACTTGAAAATGATTTATTTGATTTAATTGATTCTATGTATGAAACAAGGGAGGATGGTGAATAATCATGAGTTTTTGGTTAGAGTTTTTACCGATTATTGTGTATTTATTACTAATCATTATTCTGATTGTAGGTATTGTTTTAGGAGTTCGTTTTATCGTAATTTTAGGAAAAGCACAAAGAGTTGTAGATAATGTAAATGAAAAAGTAAGATCACTGGATGGTTTATTTCAAATTATTGATACAGCAACGGATAAAGTTGTATTTGTAACAGATAAAGTGATTGATTTTATAATGGAGTTTATTGCAAAAATATTTACAAAACCAGAAGAGGAAGAACCTAAGAAAATTACAACCAAGAAAGAAGGAAAAAAGAAACATGAGTAAAAAACATGGATTTTTAAAAGGTGCTATGGTAGGTGTTGGTTTAGGATTACTATTTGCACCAAAAAAAGGAACTGAGACAAGAGAAGATTTGAAAAAGAAAACAAATGAATTGATTGATAAAATTAAGGAAATTGATTACGTAGAAGTAAAAAATAATTTATTAGAAAAAGTAGAAGATATTAAAAAAGAATTACAAGATTTAGATAAAGAAAAAGCAATTGAAATAGCAAAGAATAAAGCAGTTCAAATTGAAAAAAAAGCAGAAGAACTGTTATTGATTGCCAAAGAAAAAGCAACTCCAATGATTGAGAAAACTGCTTTAGAAGTGAAAGAAAAAACAATTGTTGTATTAAAAGAAGTCATTCATCGTTTGGAAAAAGAAGAAGTAAAAGCTGAAGTAAAAAAATCAGATACGCCAAAAAAGAGTCCAAAGAAAAATAATAAAAAATAGATTTTAATGATGATAAAATTGAATGAAAAGTAATTTGGAAATTAGAGATTTTACGGTTGGTGCAAGTAAAACAAGAATTATTTTGAAGTTACCAATTTTGGAGTTAAAAATGGATTGTTCCGTTATCAATGAAGCGATAAGTAGATGCTTATAAATAAGGTGGTACCGCGGGTTTCTCGTCCTTATATCATAAGCATCTTTTTTTGGAAAGGATGAAATTATGAATCAAGAAATATTAAAAAAATATGCTAAGTTTTTAGTAAAAGACTGTTTAAAAGTAAAAAATGGGCAACCTTTATTAATTGTTGGAAGTAAGGTAATTGAGTCATTTGCCAATATAGTAAAAGAGGAAGCTGAAAAGTTAAATATAGGAGAAGTATTTCTTTTATTAAAAGATAGTTTTGCAGAGCGTGAAATGTTTTTAACGAAATCTTATGAAGAATGTATAAAAAGTCCTTTGCTCGATCGAAGTTTATATAATTTAATTGCAGAAAAAAATGGCACCATTTTAAATTTAAATTCTCCAATTCCTCATATTAATGATGGTGTCAGTCCAGAATTACTTCAAAAATTAGCAGTTGAAATGGAGCGAAGAATTCCTAAATTTCGTGAAAAACAAAGAAAAGGTGAGCTTCCTTGGTGTATTGCAGCTGTTGCAAATCCATATTGGGCAAAAGAAATTCTTCCAAATGAGATTCATGCAGAACGTACTTTATGGGAATCTATTTTTAATATTTGCTATATTTATGAAGATGATCCTGGAGCGATTTGGGAACAATATTTTGACACTTTAAAATGTCGATGTGACTTATTAAATGAAATGAAAATACATTCTCTTCATTATAAAGGATCAAATGGAACTAATATTACATTTGAATTACCGGAAGATTATATTTTTGCAAGTGCAAAAGATCATGATTATGTTTGTAACATGCCATCTTTAGAACTATTTACAACACCTAAAAAAGATGGTGTAAATGGTATTGTTTATAGTTCTAAACCTCTTTTTTATAATGGAATAAAAATTAACGATTTTTACTTGCGTTTTGAAAAGGGAAGAATTGTAGAAGCAAGTGCAAAAGAAAATAATGACTATTTACAAAGACTTATTGACACGGATGAGGGCTCTCATTATTTAGGTGAAATATCTTTTGTTGATTTTGATTCTAAAATTAACCAAAGTGGCATTTTATTTGAAATGACGTTATATGATGAAAATGCTTGTTGTCATTTGGCAATTGGAAAAGGTTTTTCAGAGTGTTTTGTTGATGGACCTAACAAATCTTTGGATGAATTAAAAAGTATGGGAATGAATCATTCTTTGGTTCATGTTGATTTTATGATTGGTACTAAAGATTTAAATATAACGGCAACACTTAAAAATGGAGAAGAAAAAGTATTAATGCAAGAAGGAAAACTAGTTTTTTAGGAGGTTTATCATGACTGTATTTGAAGATTTAAATTATCGAGGACTTTTAAAAGATATTTCTAGTCCAGAGTTAGAAAAAAAGTTGAACGATGGAGGTATGACGTTTTATATCGGAGCAGATCCAACGGCAGAAAGTTTACACATTGGTCAATTTCCTACCTTTTTAATGGTTGAACGTTTAAAAAGAGCGGGACATAATCCTATTATTTTAGTAGGAGGAGCAACTGGAAGAGTTGGAGATCCTAGAGGAACCGGAGAACGAGAAAAAGCAGATATAAAAGTGATCGAACAAAACTTTTTGAAAATTCAATCGCAAATGAAAAAATTATTTGGAAATGATGTTAAAATTGTTAATAATTTTGATTGGTTTCAAAATATGAATTACATTGATTTTTTAAGAGACGTTGGAAAATATATTAATGTTAATTATATGATTAATAAGGATTTGGTAAAACGTCAAATGGAAGTTGGAATATCCTATGCGGAATTTTCTTATATGTTAATTCAAGGATATGACTTTAAACGCTTACATGAAGATTATGGGGTTACTTTGCAATTTGGTGGTTCCGATCAATGGGGAAATTTAACTACTGGTATTGAGTTAATCAGAAAATTAAATAATAAAGAGGTTTATGCTTTTTCAATGCCACTGATCACAGATTCTACTGGAAAAAAACTTGGAAAATCGTATGGAAATGCATTATGGCTTGATCAAGAAAAGACTTCTAGTTATGAACTTTATCAATACATTTTAAATTTTGAAGATATTATGATGGAAGAATATTTAAAGAAATTTACCTTTTTGGAAAAAAGTCAAATCGAAGATATTATGGAAAAACATTTCTCTAAGCCAGAAGAGAGATTGGCACAAAAATCATTAGCACATGAAGTTATTACTTTCTTACATGGAGAAAAAGAATATTTGTCAGCTAAAAAAATTAGTGAAGCTTTATTTAATGAAAATATTAATACATTATCAAGTGAAGAGTTGATGAACAGCTTAAAAGAGATTCCTCATGTTTCTTTAATTGATCAGATGAATATAGTAGATGGTTTAGTAGAAACAAAAATTTGTTCTAGTAAAAGAGAGGCTAGAGAAATGATTCAAGCTGGAGCCATTTCAATTAATAATGTTCGAATAACAGATTTATTGTTTGTATTTGATCAAGAAAAAGCGATTGATGGAAAATTAATGGTTATAAAAAAAGGAAAAAAGAATTTGTATCTTGGAGTATTTTCATAAGAAAAAGGCCTACCACCTTTTTTTCTTTTTGCATATTTTATGTTTGAAAGGAGAATTTTTTATGGTTCAATATCCAAGTAGAATTCCGAATAATCCAGTTTATTTAAATCATTCAGGAGATCGTCAATTTTTAATTCCATTTTTAGGTGGAGCATTAATTGGAGGTGCTGCAGTAGGACTTACAAGACCAAGACCAATTTACAATGTGGCTCCTGCGCCTTACCCATATCCACCTGCACCAATATATCCACCATATGGTCCATATCCACGACCATATACGAATATGTCATATAGTTATAATTCATTTCAATAAAAAAGTGTTGATTATATAAAAATATATAATCACACTTTTTTATTTCATGAAAAGAAATTAATTATGATTTTCTTTTTTGAAAAGAATGAATAAAAATAAAAAATAAACGATAGTAGTGGAACCACCATAACTTAAAAACGGTAATGGTATACCCATAATTGGAATCATTCCAATATTCATTAGAATATTTTGAAATTGGTTTACAAAAAACATGCATATAAATCCAGAACAAAAATAATTTGATTTTTGATTTTTGCTTTCTTTCCATAAATTTAATAAATAGATATCAATTAAAAAATAACAAAGTAAAACGATTAAAATACCAAAAATTCCAAATGTATTGGCTGTTAATGTAAAAGCAAAATCAGTAGGTGCTTCTGGAATATAAATACGATTTTCATTTAAATTCCAAAGAAAAAATGGTGCACTTCCAATTGCTGTAAGGGCATTTGTAATTTGTAATCCTTTTTGAAAGTTTAATATTCTTTCGACACGATAAAAGAAAGAAGTTCCGATGAGTTGTATTAATAAATCTTGTTTTTCATAATAAAGGTAACAAAAAGTACCTGTTAAAAAGCTAAACAAAAAAATCAATAAAAGAAACCATTTTTTTGAAATTTTTGTTTTAAATACAATGGCAATCGCAATGATAAAAAAATATAAAATAGCACCAGTATCTGGTTCTAAAAATACTAAAATAGAAGGAATGATAGTAATGAGAAAAGCTTTAAAAAGATATATTATTTGAGAAAATTTTGTTTTCAATTCTTGTTTTGATGAAAAATGAGAAAGATATAAACACAAAGATAATTTCATAAGTTCACTTGGTTGAAAACTAAAAAAGCCTAAATGGAACCATGCTTTTGCTCCTTTGGTGGTACTTCCTATTAATAAAACTAAAATAAGGAGAAAAAGATTGAAGAGATAAATCCAAAAACTATAATCAAATAACCATTTTATTTTTATTTTATTATGAAATAGTAATAAGATTATACCAGCTAGAAAAAAAATACTTTGCTTTAAAAGATTTTTTTCATACAAAGGGCTAATAAATTTTGCATGATACATAACAAAAAGACTTATTGTTAAAATAAGAAAAAATGGAATATAAAAATATAATTGTTTTCTTTTTTTTGCTTTCATATTCCTATTATGTCTTAAAAATTATTTTTCATCATAAAATATATTGAGGTGTATTAAATGAATAAAAAGTTACCAGATATATTTGCCAATCCTATTGAAAAAAATTTTCATAATACTCAAGATACTTATTATGGAAAATTAAATGATTCATCTAGAACAGATCATAGATCTATAGAAGAAAAAATAAATTCTATTTTTGCTTCAAAAGGCTTTGTTTATAAAAGTAAAGTGCGAATAGAGTTAGCGAAAGAAACCAAAATTTGTACTTTGGTTGGTAAAACAGATAAAACTTTATTAACTATGGAAAATGAAACAATACTTATTTCTGATATTATTGATATTGAAGTAATTTAATTATATGTAAGCGATTTTTTAAATTATCTAATATTAACTCCCACGAGACTGCATGTCCATAGATGTTAAAAATAGTGATAAAATGTTAATTTAAATAAGAAAATATGATAAAATTAGTGTTATAAGACACTATGTTCATATTTTCTTTTTTGATGGACATATTAGAG
>CAOJNP010000026.1 GCA_948439995.1 uncultured Erysipelotrichaceae bacterium
AATTGATAACTGGGGTCATAAAGAACTAAAAAAGTATTTAATGTCTTTAAAAGGCATTTTAGATGTTGAAATTAAAAATGATGAACAACTAGAAGTTTATTTAAAATATGATTCTAATTTAATAACTCATAAAATAATAAAAATGGAAATTATAATGTTCTTAAATATCGTAAAAATTCCTTCTTTACTATCTTTTGATAAGTATCCGAAATTTGAAACATATAATTATACAATAACTAGAGATGATCTTTGTTGTGAATATTGTTATAAAGGAGCAATAGAAGATTTGTTTGAAATAGAAGGAATAGAAACTGTTAAAGGAAATTTCAATGAAGATTATTTATTTAAGAAATATGAAGAAAGAGAAAAAATTATAATAAATATAAAATATGACCCCAATTTAATAAATACTGAAGAAATAAAACAAATTGAATTAAAATTAAATATATAGAAAAAGTTGTTTGACGTCCTTCCTTAGGCACCATCTGGAAATTAGTCGAACTAATTCGACTTTCAAAACATAAAGGTTAATTTCGGTTAATCTTTTTTGTTTGTTTTGAAAGGAGTTTGTTTAATGATGCAAATTGTAAAAGAAAAACTAGAAATTGATGAGATATTAGAAAAGAAAATTAATAACTTGCTTAGGTTTAATAATATTAAAGTAAATAGTCTTTTAGGATTTGATTAGTCCAATGTCTAAAGATCATACCATTCTGTGATTGGACGCGATATCCAATACTAATAATCATGTCTAAATTATAATATTCATTCCCGTTACATTTCTCTTGCTTTTTTTTGAACTGCCACAAATTTAGCGATAGTTGATTCAATTAATTCTTCTTTTAAAGCATTATTAATATGTTTAGTATCTCTATCAAACAAATGTAATAATTGTTCATGGTTTAACCAAACAGTTTCATCTTGCAAATTTACTTCAAGTTTAACTTCTTGATTTTCAAATATTATTCTTTCAAAAAGAAACCAATGAAAAAAGGAATGAAATGGTAGGAAGATTTATTCCAAAAACTTCTTCCATGAAACTAATTTGATGTCTAAGAAATATTTGGCTTTCAGTTTTCTTTTGAAAGGAATCTAATTTATTTATAATGGTGTGGTTGATATTTCAATTAAAACAGTATGGTTCTTTTGTACTTTTAATCTTTCTAAAAAAGAAAAGCCATAGCTTAGTTATCTATGGCATTTTTTCTTTTTCTTATCATATTTTTTCTTTTTTCGTTTTGGAATACTAAAATTCAAAATCAAGCAAAAAAGATGTGGGAACATAAATCGAATATAGATTAATTTATCTAATGTTAAATTAAATGGTCTTGTGAAAAACATATAAATAGAGCAATTTATATAATTGCATATTTGTGCAATGAATTTTCTAATTTTATGACAATGATTAAGCTTATAATTTTTAGGACAACAATATTCAAAACATACTGTATTTTCACAAACGATAATTTTACTTTTTGAATATCCAGCTTTCATTAAACCTTTTATAAATGCATCTTTCATTTCACAATTTGGAAAACAAATACAAGATTTTAGTTGAAGATCTTTTGGTTTTGAAAATTTTCCTACGTCAAATCCTGTTAGCCACCAACTACATCCTTTTCTTTTAAATAGAGTACAATTTTTTAATAGTATGAACCCCATTTCCAAACGTTCTTTGTCTGTAGCACTTCGATAATGATGAAGTGGTAATTTACAATCATCATCTCTAATATAAATGCCAATTTCAGCTCCTGTTGTAATCCCATATTGACCTTTCCAGAATTCAATGCGATATTCTTTTTTATTATAATGAAAATAAATTGGTTCCGCATTCATAACAATATTAAAGCGAAAAGATTCTAAATCGTAAAGATCTGTGTAACCCATTTCTCTTTGCCAACAATCATTTTTAGAAATTACAATATCTTGATAACTATCAAAGATAAATCCAAAGGGATTTAATGCTGCATTAATGTATGACAATTTTTCTTCTTTACTTGTACATTTTACTTTTCGAATAGCACGTTTTCTTTTTATTAAATACCAAATGAGAAAAGAAATAATAATGAGTACTAGAAAAACAATGATAATATATTTCATTTTTATCACCTAGTATATTTTATAAAAAAGAAACAATATAGAAGCGGTTTCTGTCTAATTTATATCTTAATTTAAAAAATAAATTCCAATGGTTAAATAAGTAGCAAATAAACACCAGATGAGATAAGGAATATTTAAATAGGCAGAGATCTTTTTTTGATTGTAAAAAAGATTTATTAATTTCAAAAGAAAGAAATCTAATAGAATGATCCATATGATAGATAATAGTCTCCATTTGAATAAAAAGAAGAATATACTAAAAATAAAATTTAAGAATAATTGAATGTAATAAATGTGTTTTGTTTTTTTGTCTTCATATTCTTTTTGGTATAAAAAATATGAGATTCCTAATAAAAAGTATAAAACACTCCAAACAATTGGAAATAAAATTTTTGGTGGAGCAAGTGGGGGAAGGAATAGTGTTGTATAATCAATTTGATCTTTTATTAGAAATCCAATGAAACTTCCTATTATAAGTGGAAAAAAGAGATAAAAGAAATTAGTTAACCATTTTTTCATATATTCAAACCTTTCTATTTTAATATTATGTTTATTGTTATGATTTATCCTAATATATGCTATAATAATTTGGAAAGTAGGGAAATTATGTTACAAGATAAAGTTGCTGTGATCAGTGGTGGTACTAGAGGTATTGGTTTTGAAATCGTACGTGTATTTTTAGAAAATGGAGCAAAAGTTGTTTTGTTAGGAAGTCGTGAAGAAACCATTTTACATGCTTTAAATCAATTGAAACAAGAAAATGAATCTTATCCAGTTATTGGTTTTGCACCAGATTTAACGAGCGAAGAAGAAATGAGCAATGTATTTCTTAAAACAAAAGAAGCTTTTGGAAAAATAGATATATTAATTAATAACGCTGGACTTTCCTCTTCTACTCCAATTGAAAATTATACAATGGAAGAATATGATAGTTTAGTTAATTTAAATATCAAGGGTGTTTTTGTCTCTTCTAAAGTTGCAATACCATATTTAAAAGAAACCAAAGGAGTTATTTTAAATACAAGTTCTATGGTAAGTAAATATGGTCAACCAAGTGGAATAATTTATCCTACCAGTAAATTTGCTGTAAATGGTTTAACATTATCGTTAGCACGAGAACTTGCAAAAGATGGTATTCGGGTAAATGCTGTAGCACCAGGTATTACAGAAACTGATATGGTCAAGAATTTGTCAAATGAAATGATTGAACCTTTAATTAAGTCCATTCCTATGGGAAGAATTGGAACACCTAGAGATATTGCAAATGCTTTTTTATTTTTGTCGAGTGATATGTCAAGTTATATTACAGGAGAAATTTTACATGTCGATGGATTAGCAAGGAGTTAATATGGAATATGTTAATTTACACAATGGAGTAGTCATGCCAAAACTTGGTTTTGGTGTCTATCAAATAAAAGATTTAGAAGAATGTGAACGAGTTGTATTTGATGCAATTCAAATCGGATATCGTCTTTTTGATACAGCACAACGTTATCATAATGAAGAAGCGGTTGGAAATGCCATTTTAAAAAGTAAAATTCCAAGAGAAGAATTTTTTATTACAACCAAAGTTTGGGTTGATTCATCAGGGGAAGAACTTGCTTATGCTTCTGTTTTAGAATCGATGAAAAAACTAAAAACGGATTATTTAGATTTGGTATTGATACATCAACCTTTTGGAGATTATTATGGATCGTATCGAGCAATAGAAAAATTATATCAAGAGGGAAAAGTAAAAGCCATTGGTGTTAGTAATTTTTATCCGGATCGATTGGTAGATTTAATTACTTTTCATAAAATTATACCGATGGTAAATCAAGTGGAAACACATCCTTTTTATCAACAAGAAGAGTTAAAACCCTATCTAAAACAGTATCACATTCAACATGAGTCATGGGGTCCTTTTGCAGAAGGAAAAAATGATATTTTTGAAAATCCATTATTAAAACAAATAGGTGAGAAATACCAAAAAAGCGTTGCTCAAGTTATATTAAAATTTTTTTTGCAACAGAATATTGTAGTTATTCCAAAAACGGTTCATCTTAGTCGTATGAAAGAAAATTTTGATGTATTTGATTTTTCTTTATCAGAAGAAGATATGAAACAAATTAAATCTATGGATCAAAAGAAAGGCTTATTTTATTCATTACAAGATCCTTCTTTGTTAGATCGTTTTTTAAATTAATGTAAAAAAACTATTCTTGCTTTATAATAAAACATCAGAAAAGAAGGTTATTATGAATGTTTATAAATCTTTAAATCAGATGATTGATTATATTGAATCTCATTTGATGGAAAAAATAGATTATCAAGTATTAGCTAAGCTTTTGGGAGTTAATGTATATACAATGGAACGATTTTTCTCTCTTTTGGTTAATATTACTATTACAGAATATATTCGAAATCGAAGATTATCCATGTCATTTTATGATTTATATTATGGAAAAGAAAAAATGATTGATGTTGCATTGAAATATGGTTATGAAAATCCAACTTCTTTTTCAAGAGCTTTTCAAAAATTTCATGGAATGAAGCCTAGTGAAGTAAAAAAAGGGAATGTTCATGTAAAAAATTATCCTAAATTTCAATTTAATGACGAAGTAAAAATGGGTAAAAATTTAAAATATCGAATATGTTTTATGGATGAATTGACATTATATGGTAAAGGACAAAAATGTACAGAAGAAACAATTGGAAAAGTTGCTCCCCCAATTTTACAAAGAAATGCGTCTGAAACATCATTTAAAAGAATATGGAATGGTTTACTATGAAAATCGTTTTTATAGCAAAAATTTAGAATATTGGGTATTAAATGAAACTTATGAAGAAGGGTTAGATACATTTCAATTGCCAGCATCAAAATGGTTGGTTTTTCAAATCAATTCTAAAAATGCAAAAGATATACAAGAATTGTTAAGCCAATTTTATGATTATTTTCTTCCAAGTTGTAAATTTCATTTGCGTAATATTCCTGAATTAGAAAAATATTATGAAAATGCGATGGAATTATGGATACCAATTGAGAGCTGATTATTTTTTGTTACAAAAAATCAGTTTTTTATTTAAAAATTTTTATACTTATCAGTAGGGAGTTTTACTATGAAAACATATGAAATATTATTTTAAGAAGAAAATATTACGTATGAAAGGAGGATTATATTTATTAAATTGCTTTCTTCTAGTCAAAGTTATTTCATTCAATGGTTGTCTTTTTGTATTAAAGTAAATGATGGAATAAAAATAATCATTTGGGATAAGATAATAAAGTCAAGATATTGGAGCATTTGTTTTTTCAAATAATAGAATTTTACGTAAAAATGATTGTGAACTTTTTTAAAACACTAATAATTTAATTTTTTAAAAAATTAGCACTTAAACTTGACAAGTGCTAATAAAAGTGTTATAACAAAAATATGAAAGGAAAAGAATATGAATATAATACCTAGAAAGTTTTATTTAGATGATTTGTTTGATAATTTTGTGGAGGGAGATACCACCAAAATGAAATGTGATATTTATGAAGAAAATAATACTTATTTTATTGAAATGGATATCCCTGGATTTCAAAAAGATGAAATTCAAATTGAATGTAATAATGGAAATTTAGTCATTTCTGCAGAAAAAACAAAAAAAGAAGAAGAAAAGAATACAAAAAAGTATATTCGTCGTGAAAGAATTTATGGAAAATATACGAGAAGTTTTTATCTTGGAGATGTTGATGAAGAAAATATTTCTGCTGAGTTTCTAGATGGAATTTTAAAATTAACCATTCCAAAACAACCAGAAAAAGATCAAAGAAAATTGATTGAAATTAAATAAGAGCTTCGGCTCTTTTTTTCTTCATTGTAAAAAAGTTTGTCTAATGATAAAATAATTTTAGGATGTGGTATGATGTTACGTGTTGAAGAAAAAAATGAGAAAATGAAAAAAAGTATTTGGCTTTCATTTTTACCTTCTTTCCTTCTCATTGTGTTTGCATTTATTTTACTTTATAAAGAAGATGATTTTTTAGAAACTTTTGTATTAATTTTGGGGTATTTTCTTATGATTTTTGGTTCTCTTCGTTTGGTTTTTTATTTTCGTTTAAAAGAAGAACAAAGAAGAGAAAATAATGATATTTTAGAAGGAATCATTTTTTTCTTTTTTGGTCTCATTGCAATTTTAAAAAATAGTGTTTTAGCTGGAATGTTGGCTTATTTATTGGGTGCTTATTATATTGTTAAAAATGCCTATCGTTTGCAAATTAGTTTGGATTTTAAATTTAATTCTCAATATTCTTTTTGGTATTATGTAGCAATTATTAGCGGGGTAGGAGTTTTATTAGGAGCTTTTATTATTTTAAATCCATTTGAAGAAATCATTTCTATTTCAAAGATGATTGCATATTGTACATTTATCATTGAGTGTATTAGTATTTTTCAAAATATTACCATTTTGATTGGAATGGCTAAGAAAAATGAAAGCAAGTAAAGTAGATAATAATTTTTTATCATTGGTTGTCCAAAGTATTTTTCGTCTGATTTTTAGTCGTTTTACTATAGCAATATTAATGCTTGTTATACAAGTTTCGATCATTGTTTTTTGTGTTATGTTTTTCAATCATTATTTGCTTTTATTATTTGGTGGTTCTGCTATTTTAGGCCTTTTGATTACGATCTATATTATTAATCAGGAAGCGAACCCATCGTTTCAGATTTCATGGATTATTTTAATTTTACTGGTTCCCACAGTAGGCGTTTTTGTTTATTTATTTGTTAAATTACAAATTGGTGTGATTGCTTTATCAAAAAGATATCAGAAAATACGTAATGACATGTCTTTGTTTTTAAAACAAGATCGTGATGTTTATTTAAATTTAGAAAAACAAGATAAGTTAGTAGCAAATTATGTTACTTATATGAATCGAATTAGTGGTTATCCTATTTATCAAAATTCAAATACAACTTATTATCCTTTTGGAGAAAAGATGTTAAAAGATTTATTAATTGATTTGAAAAAGGCGAAAGAATATATTTTTTTGGAGTATTTTATTGTAGCAAAAGGAATTTTTTGGAATTCTATTTTAGAAATTTTAAAAGAAAAAGTGAAAGAGGGAGTAGCAGTATACTTTATGTATGATGGTACTTGTTCTTTTGAACTGTTACCATGGGATTATCCAAAAATGTTAGAATCGTTTGGAATTCATACGAAAGTGTTTAATCCAGTCATCCCCATTCTTTCTACAAAATATAATAATCGAGATCATCGTAAAATTACTATTATTGATGGGTTAATCGCTTATACTGGAGGAATTAATTTAGCAGATGAATATATTAATCAAAAATCAAGATTTGGTATTTGGAAAGATACTGCCATTCGAATCGAAGGAGATGCTGTTAATAGTTTTGTTTTACTTTTTTTAGAAAATTGGAATGCGACCAAAGAAAAGCCATTAAAAGTAGAGTTATTTTTAAAAAATGTGAAACCAGCAAGTATTTCTCATTATGTACTTCCTTTTGGAGATAATCCATTTGATGAATATCAAGTAGGAGAAGTAACTTATGAACAAATTTTAAAAACGAGTAAACAATATGTTCATATTATGATGCCTTATTTTATTATTGATCATAATCTTTTAATGGAATTATGTAATACTGCTCGAAGTGGAGTGGATGTAAAATTAATTATGCCAGGAATACCAGACAAAAAATTGATTTTTTATATCAGTCGAACTTTTTATCAGACATTATTAAAAGCTGGAGTGGAAATTTATGAATATACTCCAGGGTTTACGCATGCAAAAATGTTTATTAGCGATGATGAAAAAGCTGTCATTGGAACCATTAATTTAGATTTTCGGAGTCTTTATCTTCATTTTGAAAATGCTGTTTATTTATATCAAGATCAGACTATTTTGAAAATGGAAGATGATTATCAAAAGACTTTAAAAGATTCTAAAAAAATTACACTTAATATGGCAAAAAAATTTCCTTGGTGGCAAAAGTTACTTGGAAAAGTTTTACGTGTTTTTGCACCATTATTATGATAAAAATAAAGTTTAAGGAATAGATTTGTATTGGTGATCCAATGCAAAATTTATTTCTTTTTTTAAAGGGTTTAATTGTAGGTATTGGAAAAATCATTCCAGGAGTAAGTGGAAGTATGTTAGCGGCTTTATTTGGAATCTATGAAAATTCTATATTTGCAATTAACCATTTGAAAGATGATTTTAAAAAAAGTATAACTTATTTACTTCCCATTGGCTTTGGAGTAATTTTATCCATTGTTTTGTTTAGTAAAATATTATTATATTTTTTAAATTATCATTATTTACTTACTATGTTTTTTTTTATCGGACTCATTTTAGGAACGGTTCCAAAGTTTCGTCATCAATTTAATTTGAAAAAAAATATTGATAAGTTTCTTTGCTTGCTTGGATTTTTTCTTCCATTTTGTTTTAATTTATGCGTAATGAATCAAGAATTTACTCCATACAAAACGTTTTCTTCTTATGCTTTTCTTTTTTTTCTTGGTTTTCTAGATGCTATGTCTATGGTTATTCCAGGCATTAGTGGGACGGCTATTTTTATGATGCTTGGAAGTTATGCTACTGTTTTAACTTTATTTCAAAATCCATTTTCTCATATTGATTGGTCTTGTTTTTTTGGTACAGGAGTTATTGTAGGAATTTTTATTTCCAGTTATTTAGTAGAATATTTTATTAAGAAAAATAAAAATGCATTTTTTGCTTTGGTTTATGGGCTTCTTTGGAGCAGTATTATTTATTTATTTTCTTTGATTATTTTTCAAGTTCATTTTGCTCTTTTTTTGCCAGTGATATCGATTTTGTTTGTTGGTTTTTTTCTTTCGAATTTTTTTTCTTAAAAAAACATTTTTCTTTTTTTGTCATAAAATATATTGGTGAGAATATGATATCTTTTTTTCAAAACCTTTATCAAACAATTTTAAAAAATGATCCTGCAATTCATTCTAAATGGGAAGTAGTTTTATATCCTTTTTTTAAAGTTTACATTTGTTATAAAATTGGTCATTTTTTTTATCGTCATCATTTTTATTTTTTAGCAAGGTTTTTTAGTGAATTTGGAAAAAGAAGAACTGGAATTGAAATTCATCCAGGTGCTACGATTGGAAAAAACTTTTTTATCGATCATGGAGTAGGAGTAGTTATTGGAGAAACAGCGGTCATTATGGATAATGTAACACTTTATCATGGTGTTACATTAGGGGGAACAGGAAAAGAAAAAAGAAAACGACATCCTACTATTGAAAATGGCGTAATGATTGGAGCAGGAGCTACAATTCTTGGAAATATACGAATTGGAGAAAATGCTAAAATAGGTGCTTCTTCTATTGTGTTAAAAGATGTTCCAAAAAATAAAACAATTGTAGGTATTTATAAATAGAAAAATGTTTTAAAAAAGAATATTTCATAAATCTTTTTTTATATAAATTTATTTTTAAAATGATAATACCATTGGAAATAAACTTGTTTTCTTTTTTTTGTTTTGTTACTATTATATTGAGAGTGATGATATGAAAGTTTTAAAAGAGCATAAATATAGTATTTTAGGAATTATGGTAATTACATTCATTTTGATGGGAACTTTGATCATTCGTCCATATCATCAAAATGATGATAGTGTTTATCATTTTGCTAATGTTTTGAGCTTGGAATCAAGTATGAGAACTCATGGTATTTTTGGTTCTCCTATTTTACCTGATTTAGCTCATAACTTTGGATATGCATCCCATTTACTTTATCCGCCTTTGGCTCATACTATTACTGCTTTTTTCGCTTTTGTTTTGGATTTTCTATCTATTACAACAATTTTTAAAATGATTCATGTTTTAGTATTATTTTTTGCAGGAATTTCGATGTATCAATTGGCATTTCAATTTACGAAAAATAAAAAATTAGCTTTTTTTTCTAGTGTTATTTATATGACTTATCCTTATCAACTTACGCAAACATATGTAAGAGATTCTTTGGGTGAAAGTTTTCTTTTTATCTTTGTTCCTATGATTTTATCTAGTTTACTAGTATTGTTACAAGAAAATAAAAAGTTATTTTATTTTCTTTTTGTAGTTGGATATGTAGGTGGAATTTTATCTCATTTTACTGTTATGATTTTTGTTACCATTTTTATGGCTCTCTTTTTGTTAATTTATCACAAAAAAGTATTCCAAAAAGAATTTTTAAAACCATTTTTTCTTTCTTGTTTATTTGTAATTGGAATAAGTTTATTTTATTTATTACCAATGATCGAATATAAATGGAAAGGTGGTATTGCCGTTTTTCTTCCTAATTTAATGAGTAGTGGAGTTTATTATTTCTCTTTATGGCCATGGCAATATTTTCCATTTTCTTATTCGCCAGTTGATGTGGATTTTTATTTTACTACAATGAGTCTTTTTTTATTCGGTTTGGTGGTATGGAAAAGAAAAGAAATTCGCTTTCCGGCTTTTACCAAAGGTATTTGTATTTTATTTCTAACCAATCTTTTTGTGACTTCTAAGTTATTTTATTGGGATTTTTTACCTGATATTACTTTTATGATTCAATTCCCATGGAGATTATGTCTTTTTTTGGGTATTGGAATTTCTTTATTAGCGCCACTAATTTTTTTAAAGTTTAAAAATCTACATTTTTATTATGGATGTATTATTTTCCTACTTTTAATTAGTGTTTTTTCCATACATTATAGAAATGATAGCATACTTGATAAATCCTATGATGAATTTATGATGGAAGGAGCTGCAATGGGATGGCAACATGAATATTTACCAGAAAAAGCTTTAAATCATGAAAATTATTATGAAAATCGAAGTAATGATATTATAAATATTCGTGGTAAATCTGCAACGATTCTTTCCAATCAAGTTCCCAATTTAGTTTTTGAAGCAAAAGCAAATTCTACTTTAGAATTGCCAAGATTTTATTATATTGGCTATGAACTTTTAGATGAATCGGGTAATTCTGTTCCAATTTATGAAAATGAAATGGGTATGATTGAAGTGAATATAACTGAAAATGGGATTTATTCGCTTCATTATCCAGGAACAATGTTACAGCGAATGGGTACTATTATTTCTATTATTAGTTTTTTGATTTTTCTATTTTTTTCCTTTTTTCTGTTATTTAAAGCTTAAATAACAATAAGTTAGACTAAAAAAGTCAGTTTTTATCGTATTTTATAGGAAAAGTGACGAAATTGTCATTGCATTTTTCTGACTTTTTGTATATAATGTAATTGTACTAACACAAGTAGTACTAGTATATAATGAAAAAGAGGGGGATTTCATGATAGCAATTGATTATCAAAGTAGGACACCAATATATGTCCAATTGGTTGATGAAATTGAAAAGTGTATTATAAAAGGACAATTAAAACCGGATGATCAAATGCCAAGTATTCGAGAATTAGCGAATGAACTTGGAATTAATCCAAATACGGTGAAGAAGTCTTATGCAGAACTAGAGAATAAAAAAATTATTAAAAGTGTTTCTACAAAAGGAACATTTATTACTACTAAAATTGAAGAAATTGTGCAAAATAAAATAGAAACATCCATCCAAGTGATTCAAAGAGAAGTAGAAGAGCTTAAAATGTTGGGGCTCGGTTTTGAAGATATCAAAGAAAGGATAAAATAGGTGTAATTATGTTAGTAATATTATATTATATTATATTTTCAATCACCTTTGTTTATGGAATGTATTTTGCAATTACTGGATTTTTTGGCTTTAAAAATTATCATAAAAGTCAATTTGGAAAACATAAACCAAAACATAAATTTGGAATTGTAATTGCAACTAGAAATGAAGAGAAAGTGATTGGAGCTTTAGTAGAAAGTTTAAAAAGACAAAATTATCCAAAAGATTTATATGAAGTTTTTGTAGTACCAAATAATTGTACAGATCATACAGAGCAAGCAGCTAGAAAAGCTGGTGCAACTATTATTGATTGTACTGTTCCAGTGAAATATAAAGCAGATGCATTAAAATTTACTTTTGCTAAATTACAGTCTCGTGAAGATATTGATGCGTTTGTTGTTTTTGATGCTGATAATTTAGTACATCCAGATTTCTTATCACGTATGAATGATGCTTTGTGTGAAGGTGTTCAAGTAGCACAGGCATTTCGAGATGCTAAAAATATGGGAGATAATTGGTTAACTGGAAGTTATACTTTGTTTTACTTTATTCAAAATTTCTTTTATAACCGAGCACGCATGAATTATTCTGGATCCGCAACGATTAATGGAACTGGTTTTATGATGCGAAAAGAAGTTGTAAAAGATGGATTTAATACAGTAACCATAACAGAAGATAGTGAATTTACTGCTCAATGTGCCATTCGTGGAATTCAAGTAGCATTTGTAGAAGATGCAATTACTTATGATGAGCATCCTATGACTTTCCGTGCAAGTTGGAAACAAAGAAAAAGATGGACGAGTGGAACATTATGTTGTTTATCTACTTATTGGAAAAAATTAATTAGTACTTTTATTAAAACTGGTAATATCGCATGTTTTGATATGTTAATGATGTTTTTAGCTCCTATTATGATGTTAATTACATCAGCTTTAACGCTTGTGCTAATGATTTTCCATGTTGTTGGTGTAGAATTATTTGATTTCTTTTCATATCTATATGCTTCTGGTTTAGTATTCTTTATTCTCTTTTATCTAGCCAGTGTTTTAATGAATATCTTCGTAGTAAAATATAACCATAAAAAACCAAGAGATATTATTTCAGGAATTTTCTTTTTCAGTTTATTCTTATTATCATGGATTCCTATTAATATTGTTTGCTTAATTAAAAAAACAGATAATTGGGAACAAATTAAACATGATCGAAATGATGTTGATTTGGATAAATTATTGAATTAATCTTCTTTTTGAAGATTTTTTTAATTTGAAAAAAGAAGATGACAAAAGAGTAATTTCTTTTTTATGGCTCTATGTTATACTAATTTAAGTAGGTGATTTGTTTGACTAAAGTATTATTAGTAGAAGATGAAAATGCTATTATTATGGGTCTTAAATATTGTTTAGAACAAGATGGATTTCAATGTTTTACAGCAATGAATGGAAAAGATGCTCTTTTCATTCAGACAAAAGAAAAACCAGATATTATTTTGCTTGATTTAAATTTACCAGATATGAATGGATTTCAAGTGATGGAAACCATTCGAAAAAATAGTGAAGTTCCGATTATTTTTTTGACTGCTAATTTAGAAGAAGTATCGATTGTAAAAGGTTTAGATATGGGAGCAGATGATTATATTACTAAACCTTTTAAAACGAGAGAATTAATCAGTCGTATGAAAGCTGTAATGAGACGAAATAAAAAAAATTCTAGTAATTTAATTTGTCTTGGAAATGTTACGATTGATTTAAATTCTGCAAAAGTATTAAA
The DNA here is from genome assembly GCA_948439995.1 of uncultured Erysipelotrichaceae bacterium. Classification (GTDB taxonomy): domain Bacteria; phylum Bacillota_I; class Bacilli_A; order RF39; family UBA660; genus MGBC162267. Next base: position 13,520 of record CAOJNP010000026.1, read on the forward strand.
AAACAATCATGATGTCATGCTGACGACATTGGAGTATAAAATATTATTAACTCTTGCTATGAATCCAGATATGATTTTTACACGAGAAAAAATATTAGCTGATATTTGGGATGTAAATGAACTTTATGTCAATGACAATACGTTAACTGTTTATATTAAAAGAATTCGAGAAAAAATAGAAGATGATGTCAATCATCCAAAAATTATTATAACAGTACGCGGTATTGGATATAAAATAGGAGAAGGTTTATGAAATTTTTTCATCTTTATAAAAAAGAACTCTTTTCTTTTCTTGTTTGTTTTTGCTTGTTTTTAATTGTTTCTTTTTTTACTTATTCTAAGTTAATTCATAAATACAAAGAAAGTTATTTATTGAATCAATCTATGTTAATTAACCATATTTTAAAAATTCATCCTGAATTAGAATATGAAATATTAGAATCCTTTCATTCTATGGATCAAAATGAGGATCTAACCATTTTAAAAAAATATGGATTTTTAAATGAAAAAAGTTTATCTCAATTAGAATTTATTTCTAAAATGGAATCCAAATCCAAGCAAATTATTTTTTTCTCTTTTCTTTTTTGTTTCTTTTTGTTTTTATCACTTATTTTTTATTTTTATTTTCAAAGAGAAAGAAGAATTAATGAAATTCACGAATATTTATTTGGTGTGTTAAAAAATGATTATCAAGTAAATTTAAAAGATTATCGAGAAGATAGTTTAAGCATGTTAAAAAGTGATTTATTAAAGGTAACCAATAAACTTCGAAATGCTACAGATATTTCTTTAAAAAGTAAAAAAAATTTAGAACAAACTTTATCTGATATTTCGCATCAATTGCGTACTCCTCTTACCAGTTTAAGTATTATTCATGATGTTTTAAAAAATCAAAATTTGAAAAAAGAAGAAAGAAATCGGTTTTTGAATGAACAAAAAGAACAATTGAATCGAATGGAATGGCTTATTGTTACACTTTTAAAAATGAGCCAAATTGATAGTGGAACCATTCTTTTTTCTAAGAAGCAAAATGAAATCAAGCAAATTTTAGAAGAAGCATTGAAACCTATTTTGATACCGCTTGAACTAAAACAAATCGAATTTTTAATTGAAGTAGATCCAAAATTAACTTGTTCTTTAGATTATCATTGGACGATTGAAGCTTTTAGTAATTTGTTTAAAAATGCGATGGAACATACTTGTGAACAAGGAAAAATAGAAGTTAATGTGATTGATAATCCTTTGTATGTTGAAGTTCTTGTTTCAGATAATGGTTCTGGTATTGCAAAAGAAGATCTTTCTCATATTTTTGAACGTTTTTATAAAGGAAAAACGAAATCTGATAGCATTGGAATTGGTTTAAATTTAACAAAAAGTATTATTGAAAAACAAAATGGGACGATAAGAGTTATGAGTGAGCTAGGGATTGGTACTACTTTTATTATTCATTTTTATAAAGTTACGATTTAAGTTTTATTCTTTGAATAAAACTTAAATGTCCATTGGTGTTAAAAATAGTGATAAAATGTTAAGCTAAATAAGAAAATATGATAAAATTAGTGTTGTAAGATACTATGTTCATATTTTCTTTTTTGATGGACATATTAGAGGTAAGGA
>CAOJNP010000027.1 GCA_948439995.1 uncultured Erysipelotrichaceae bacterium
ATTATTTGATAAACTTATATAAAATGGTGCGGTTGAGATTTCAATTAAAAAAAAAGCATTTCGAATATTTCATCGAAATGTTTTTTTAAGCTTTAATTTGATATTCTTCTTTCATTTGTTGTCTATTTTCTTTTGTGTAACCAACAAGCATTTTTTTATTTTTTTCCATAATTGCTTCCATAATTTCTTTGTTGATTTCTTTACTCTTTTTCGTATAACCAACTAAACTTGCAATCATATGACGTTTTTTATCATTAGTAAAGATAATAATGCTTAATTGAGTATTTACACCATTATAACGATATTCATATTTGTACATCCAAAGAATATCCTTATATTTAATTACTTTCAATCCTCTAGAAAAATCAATAACATAATTTTTAGTCAAAGCTAGTTTTGCACTTTTATAATAGAATGTTTCTTCTTCATCTAATTCTTTGTTAATCGTTTCCCAATCTTCATCACTAATATTTTTAATATGTTTTTTTAATTTAAAGCGTCCAATTAAATTAGCTATAAACATACAAAACGCAACAAAATATGCAATGGCACCTACAATTAATAATAGTACAGAAACAACATCAGTACCAGTTTGATCTAAATAAACTAAACCAAAATAGTCTGCAAAAGTTGATGAAGTAATTTTATATTCTTTCTCAACATTTTCATTATAAGCCTCAATTGCTAATTTTTTAATATCAGAAGGAATTGTTTTTGTTACACCTTTTACGGTAATATGATTTTCTTTTATATCATCCACATTTAATCGATTAAATTCTTTTTCACTTAAAAATGCTACATAGATATATTGCTCATCCCATAAAAAGTAGAATTTTCCTGTATTATCACCTGGATAATATGCAAAACCATAGGGTTTTTCTGTAACTTCTATATGAACTAATTTATCCTCAGCTTTCTCTCCTGCAGCTATCATATCATGTAAACTAGTAGATTTTCTAAAATCTTTCATGTAGAAACTTAATGCACATATTACAATAGCACAAATTGCCACAATTCCCCAAATAATTAAATTTTGCTTTGATTTTTGAATAATGTCTTTAATTTGTTTAGATTTTATTTCTTTCATATAAACTCCTCTCTCAAAAAAAGTATATCACGATTTTTTATATTAAAGAACAATAAATTGTTAATTTAAAGAAAAAAATGAAGTCACTGTTTTTGTTCTTCATTTTTCTTTTCTTCTAAATAATATTTAGTTTCAAATTCATCCCAAGATTTACTAAATTCATGATTTTGAAAAGCTTCTTTTAAACCCGTTATTTGTTTTAAACGAATCACTTCATCCATATCCATTCCTAATTCAAAACAAATTTTTTCATCACTCCAACCATAAGATATTAATTCTAAGACAATATTACTCATATCTTTAATTTGATGAGTCCCTCTCGCACGATTATGACGAATGGTTGAAGCCATACGATTAGAAATATCTTTTTCGATAACCACAACAGGGATTTCTTTTAAATTAAAATATCTTCTAGCACAAAAATATCGATGAAAACCATCTACAATAACATACTTATCATTTTCTTTATTATAGTAACAAACAATGGGTTGAGTATAACCATCTTGTAAAATAGATAATTTTAATAATTGTAACTCTGGACGAGCTACTTTATTTGGATTATAATCATTGGCTTCTATTTTTTTTAAGGGAATCAGTTTAACATTTAAAACTGGATAATCTATTTTTACTCGCATATATTATCACCATATAAATAAGTAGTGTAGCTACCTTTACGACCACTTTCCATAAAACCTAATTTTTCCCATAATTTCATTTCATCTTCAGAATTTGTTAGAATTCGAATTCGTTCCGAGCGGTATAAATTTAACATATATTTTGCAATAAATTCTTTATTTTCTTGATTACGATAAGTTGGTAAAAGATAAAAGTCAGTAAAAGAAGTACTGTTTTGTGTCATTACGACTCCGCAAAAACCTGCTAAATCTGTATTATCGAAAAACAAATACCATATTTTCTCAGGATCATTGATTAAATAAGGTAATTCCTTTCGAAAAATTCGTTCTGCAAAAAAACGCCCCATATGAGAATAAAACTCTGTATTGTTACATGTATCCATGTATTCTTTTACTTCAAACATAATTCACCTTCTAATTATTAATTATATTTTCCAATTCACGTAAATCTTTATCATTAATTTCAGCATCAATTAATTTTAGATGTCGATATTTTTTTTGTAATTCAAATAATTTTTTTACATCATGTTGATTTTGACTGAAACTTAATCGCTTCATCCAAAAATCATTATGCTCCAATGCTCTTGCAATTCTTCTCCAACTAGCTACTTTTTTAGTATTTTCTAAAGACTTCAATTCTTCATCTTTTATTTGTGAAATGGCAACTCCTTTTTTACTTTCGTACCATTTAAAAAATGCTTTTATTTTATGATAATAATGATCTCTCAATTCTGGAACATATAATCCTAAACTTTCTAATAAAAAAACCGTATATTCTTGCCAAGACATACCATCAGGCTTCACTGTTTTTATCATACCTAGTACACTAGTACGACAATAAATATTTCCAAAATTAACACCATGAACTCTTCTTAAAACTTTTTCCCAAGTTTCGTATTCCAAAGCTCGAAATTGATCTAAACTTTTTCTTTGATCATCTCCATATGGTTGGCAAAGGCGTTGTTCTGATAAATGAACTCCGTTTTTATAAAGTTGTTCATAAATTTGATTAAATTTTAAATCAAATTTAGAAATTGCAGTCCAAATATCGGTTGTTTTCCAATCATACATTGGATAAAAATTATAGACATTAGTATCATGATTCCTAATTTTCATTCTAGTTGTCCAATGAATTCCTTCATATTTTTCTTTAGAATAATTTGTAATAGTACGAAAACGATTCAAACTTTCATCACATCTTATTCCAATACCACAAGCAGTAATTCCTCCATAAATTTTATTAAACCAATTTCCGAAAAATAAAATAAACTGCTCAAATTCCATTCCAAATTTAAACCAAGTCCATTCTTTTGGAATATTATCCTCATTTATGACCCAAATATTATCTGGCATATCACGTACCCAAATATCTTGTTCAGCTTTATTCCAACAAACCCATTTAGGTTGAATCACACTAACTGCGTTTCTTAAAGACATTGGTAAACATATCCAATACCAATGATCTAAAACGTCACGAATTTCTTTGATTAAAACTTCAATATGATCAATGGTCATTTGATATTGTGCTTCAAAATCTACATACATGACACTAATCTTTTTTTGATATTTTCTAGCAATCCTAGCCGCCAGTTGTAACATTACACTACTATCTTTTCCACCACTTACAGAAAAATAATAATTATCAAAATGAGTAAATACGTATTCAAACCGCTCCACTGCAGCTGTATAAACATCTTTATCGATATAGACTTTCGGCATGATACATCCACCTGGTTTCTAATAATTGGTAAATTTTTCCATAAAATAATTATACAAAAAATTTAACTTAATGAAAACCTTTTATAGTTATATCAGTATATTCTTTTTATTTTTATAAGTTCTTTTACTAAATCTTTTAAAGCTACTTTAAATTAATTTACTAATCCAAATTGTATTTATCAGAAATATAAAAATTATAATTTAGCAAAAAAACTTGAATTTTATATTAAAAAATATAAAAAATCGACTTTTATAACACTAAAAAACAATATTTTAATTGAAATTTTCTTTATTAACATTTAAAATGGGAAAAGTGCCTAAAAAAGGGAGGAAAAATGATGAAAAGACAAAATCAGATAGCAATGGCATTATTAGCGACAAACGCTATCATTTTTACAGCTATTACATTAAATAAAACATATGATCTTCAAATGGGTAACTTATCCAAACAATTTATTAATTTAAAAAGAAAAATAAAACGAAATAAACAATTAAACTATCAAAAAATGTTAGAAGAAATATTAATTGAAATAAGTAAAAAAGTAGATCCTTTAGAAAATTTAATCAAAAAAGGATTTCAAACAGATTTACAAAAATCACTAGACTCATTTTATATTGATCCCAAACTAAAACAATTTTTACAAAATAAATTAGAAATACTTTTCTCAAATCAAAATGACATGATAAAACAAGCAAAACCTATGCCTATAAAAGTTAAAAATCATGAAATAATATCTCCTGTCATGAATATGCCTCTAAAAGAAATATCAGTAATTCAAACTCAAATGGATACTTTACCTAATAATAAAGAAACCAATATTTTTAAAATATTGCTTGGAACAATGGCCTGTGTTATTGCTTTAAATACACCTACCAACTTAGCTTCTACAAATACAAATGATGCTTTTGTATTAGAAACAATAGAAGACATAGAATTTTTCTTTAAAACGATTTCTTTATCAGAAAATTCGTCTTTAACGCAATCGATGCCTTACTTAGAAACTGATGAAAGAATACAAAATATCTTAGCATCAGATAAATCTTATGAAGAAAAATTTAACTATATATTAATATTAAATGGAATTTCCTTAGAAGAAAAAATAGAAATAATTCTTCAATCAAAAGATACAAATGATATTAATATTTTTCAATTCCTTTTATCAAAAACGAACATACCTGTAAGAGTTTCTATGAATCACATTATTCATTCAGATACTTCCAATCCATCTACCATATTAAATTTTATTCTAACTTCTAAAAGTTTAACATTAGAAGAAAAAGTATGGTACGCTTTATTAATACCAAATATTTCTTTTGAAACAGTATTAAAATCTTTACTTACCATAGAAAATGCTTCTCAAGATCAAATTGTAAAATACATAATGAATTCAGATTTAGTATCTTTTAAAACTTTAATGGATACTCTATTACAATTACCAAATATCTCGAGTGAAAAAATTGTAGAATATATATCCTATTACCAAATAAGTTATAAAGATAATTTTGATACAGCATACAACGCAATATCATTAAAAAGTTTAGAACAATATATAAATAATATAGAAATACTATCAGAAGATGAAAAAGTTGATTTAATTTGGAACTTACTAGAAGAATATACACTCGATGATAAAATACAATTAATCTTAGATTTTTATGAAATCAGTTATCAAGATTATATTAAAATTTATTATTCTAAACAAAATGAATTAACAGAAAAAAATCGCATAATCTTAAAATTATTTGAGAGAGTAAATTTAGAAAAGGAAGAATATATTTTAAAAAATTATAATTTTCAATCTAAAGATCAGTTAGATATTTTAATAGCTGGATGTGCTGCAGAAGGCAAAAAAAATTATGATGATTTGTATTGGGTTGCAAATATTTTTTTCAATCGAATCACGAATCCAAAATATGCAAATGCATTTGGAATAAATCCATATAGTCAATTTATTGCAAAAGGTCAGTTTGAGGTATATTGGAATGAAACATATAAAGATTATTTAAATAATTCTAGCAGTGAAAACAATAGTATATTTGCATTAGCAAAACAAGCTTTATATGATATGTTTTATTTGGGATATGATGGCATAGAACATTCCTATTTAGAATTTAGAAGTTGGGATACTACAGATTTTTCCAATATATATATAGTAAAAGGAGGAAATCGCTACAAATTTACTATGAATGAAGCAACTCGTATTATTTATGAAAATCTTTTAGAAGATAATAGGATCGAAATTAATTCAAAACAAAAACGTACTAGAAAAAAAGATTAAACAAAGAATGAAAAAAGATGCTTAAATTTTGCATCTTTTTTATTCACTCTTCAAAGAACAAAAAATAATTAAATCTTCCTATTCATTCGATTAAAGTAAATGATCTGGAATTAATAAATTAATATATTCTAAAATTTCTTTTTCTGAATAATAGTTATTAGATTGTAACCAATTCATTCCTATTTGAAAAATTGCTCCAACATAAAAATGCGTTATAAAAGCAACTGGAATAGTAGAATTTTCTTCTTTTTGTTCTTGAAAAATTTTATTTGTTACATTTTCAATCAAAGTACTATAAATCATATCCATAGCGATACTATTTTTATTATTAATCATAAGAGGCATATAAATGTCTCGATTTTTTGAAATATGATCTAATAATAAATGAATTACTTCCAAATAATATTCTTTTGTATTCTGAATTTTTTCATTTTTAGAAAGCTCTATTTCCAATCCATTTTTTAAATCCAATATTAATGCATTTAATAAAGAATATTTATCCTCAAAATGAGCATAAAACGTAGAACGATTTATCATTGCTTTATCACATATTTCTGAAACTTTTATTTCCTCAAACGATTTATTTCCCATTAAATGAAGTAATGCATCATATAAACTTTTTTTAGTTTTTAAAATTCGTAAATCCATCAGCTCACCTCATAGACATTATACATTTTTTTAAACATTTGTAAACATATCATACATTAAGTTGTTTATCTATTAATACATTTTCATTTAATTTGTTGGTTATTCAACAACTTGCATTTTTTTGTTAATGTTATTTTAAAATTACAAGAATATAATATGATGTCGAAAGAGGTGAATTATGAAAAAAAGTTCAAAATGGATTGCAAATCACAGTAAACTAATTGTGATTATTGCATGTTTACTTTTAATTCCAGCTACTTTTGGTTACTTTAATACTAAAGTAAATTATGATATTTTATCATATTTACCAGAAGATATTAAAACTGTAGAAGGACAAAATATATTAACCGAAAAATTTGGAATTGGAGGTTTTTCCTTTATTTTAACAGATTTAAAAGAAGGAAAAGATTTATTAAAACTAGAAGAAAAAATAAAAAAAGTGGATGGAGTCAATCAAGTACTTAGTATTGCCGATATAACAGATAAAACATTACCACTTGAATATCTTCCAGAAGAAGTTTTAGAAAAAATATACAAAGAAGAAGAAACCGTGATCATTGTAACTTTCTCTGGAGGTATGAGTGATGAAATAACTATGAATGCTATTTCTAATTTAAGAAAAATAGTCAATGATACGAAAGTAAGTGGAATGTCCGCAATGGTAGTAGATACGAAAGAGATATGTGAAAGTGAAATGTTTGCTTACATTATATTAGCAGTTTTATTCTGTGCCATTGTGTTACTAATAGCAACTGATTCTTATTTCATTCCATTATTTCTTTTGGGAAACATCGGATTTTCAATTATATATAATATGGGAAGTAATATGCTATTAGGTCAAATATCCTATATTACACAAGCAATCACTGCAGTTTTACAACTTGGTGTCACGATGGATTTTTCAATCTTTTTATATCACAAGTTTGAACAAGCAAAAGAAACAGAAAAAAATAAAAAAATCGCCATGGAAAAAGCAATTCAAGAAACATTTCAATCAATAATAGGATCTTCACTCACCACAATTGCAGGATTTTTAGCTTTGTGTGGTATGAGTTTAACATTAGGAAGTGACATTGGAATTGTAATGGCAAAAGGAGTAATTTGGGGATTAATATGTGTATTAACTCTTTTTCCTGCAATGTTATTAGTATTTGATAATATTTTAGAAAAAACAAAACATAAAGTAATCTTACCAAAAATGAAAAATTTACAAAAAGGCATTATTCGAAATCATAAAATTATAATTATTGCATTTTTCATTTTATTAATTCCTGTTTTATATGGAAACAGTCATGTCGAAGTATATTATAAATTAGATGAATCATTACCAATCGATTTACCTAGTCGTGTCGCAAATTCTGCATTATCAGAAAAATTTAATCTAGCATCCCCCGAAATTATATTAATTGATAATAAAATCAAACCAAATAAAGTAAATCAATTAGTCGACGAAATAAAAAATTTAGAAGGGATCGAATTTGTATTAAGCACAAACGAATTAGAAACAGCTGGATTACCATTATCCATATTACCACAAGAATTAATTGATATTTTGCAAAATGAAACCTATCAGTTGCTATTAATAAATTCTAATTATTCTGTTGCTAGTAATGAATTGAATGATCAAATTGCCAAAACAATAGAAATTGTGAATCGTTATGACCAAAATGGAATTGTTGCTGGAGAAGGAGCATTGACAAAAGATTTAATTGAAATAACCAACCATGATTTTACAGTTGTAAATTATGTTTCGATTGGAATTATTTTTATCCTTATGATTTTAGTATTAAAATCAATTAGTTTGCCAATTATATTGGTTGTCGTTATCGAATTTGCAATATTTAGTAATATGGCAATTGCATATTATACAAATACAACCCTTCCATTTATTGCATCTATTGTAATCGGAACCATCCAATTAGGAGCAACCATAGATTACGCTATTTTAATGTCAACTACTTACTTAGAAGAGCGAAAAAAAGAAAAGGAAAAGAATAAAGCAATGGAAAAAACATTAGCAAAAACACTACCCTCTATCTTAGTATCAGCTTTCTGCTTTTTTGCAGCAACATTTGGAGTTTCTATTTATTCCAAAATAGATATGATCGGATCAATTTGTGATCTTTTATCTAGAGGAGCTATGATTAGTATGTTTGTTGTAGGCTTGTTACTTCCAACATTCTTACTAATATTTGATAAATTAATTTTAAAAACCACACGTGGTATGAAAGGAAGTTTAAAATGAAAAAATACCAAAAAGCAATTAATTTAACTTTAATTACTGGACTAATACTTAGTCCAATCTCAGTGTTTGCACTAGAAAAAAATGAAACAATATATTCTAATTTAAATAATGATGGAACATCTTATAAAACAATTGTATCGAATCATCTATCTTGGTTAGAAGAAGGTGAAATTGAAGATAATACCGAATTAAAAAATATTTTAAATATCAGTGGTTTAGAAGAATATGAAAAAAAAGAAAACAAACTTACATGGAATTCAAAAGGAAATGATATTTATTACCAAGGAGAAACAGAGAAAGAACTACCGATTAAAACTGAAATAACATATTTTTTAAATGAAGAAGAGAAGTCAGTAGAAGAAATATTAGGAAAAGCTGGAAATATAAAAATTCAAATTCATTTTCAAAATCAATTAAAAAATTTCATACTAATAAATGGAAAAAATACCGATTTATATACTCCATTTGTTACAATGATGGGAACCACTTTAAATAGTAAAGAAAATAAGAATATTCAAATTAACAATGGAAAAGTAGTTGGAACTGGATCACGCTATATGATCATTGGGTTAACATCTCCTGGATTATATGAAAGTTTAAAATTAAAAGAATTAGAAAATTTAAATGATATTACGATAAGTTACGAAACAACCAATTTTTCTCTCAATAGTATGTATCTAGTATCTACTCCAAAATTACTAGAAAGTAATGATTTAAAAATATTTGATAAAATGGATGAATTCTATTCTAACATGAATGAATTACAGGAGAATATGAATAAGCTAGAAAAAGGAGCTAAAGAACTAGCAAATGGCGCTAATCAAATAAATCATGGAACTAGCGAATTAACAAATGGTATCAAAAGTACATTAGATGGAATAAACAAACTTCAAATCGGAGCTAATGAATTAGATAATGGATTAAATCAATTCATTCCAAAATTAAATCAAATAGAAAAAATAATGAACAATATAAATTTAACTGATAAAATAAAACAATTATCTGACTTAAAAGATGGAAATAATACTGCTATAAATTCATTAACCAACACAAATAATAATTTATCACAATCATTTAAATCCCAAAACTTAGATATTACTAAGCAAGAACAAGCATTAATGAATGATTTACAAAATGCTTTAACAACAGGAAGCATTGATAAAACTCAAATGAATCAAATTCTTATGATGAAAAAGACCTATGATGGAAATAAACAAACGATTAATTTATTAAATTTAAATAATAAAGCATTAATTGAAATGAAAGATACTTTACAAGCCATAATATCTCAATTAAACGATTTAACTAAAAAAATGGAACAACTAAAAGCAGCTGCATCTGGAGCAAAACATTTAAATAAAGGATTAAATGAATTACAAATAGGAGTTCAAAGAATGTATCAAGCATCTGAAGTATTAATAAAAGGATCTAGTGAATTAAATAAGGGTGCTAATTCATTAAGTGAAGGAGCAACTACTTTTAATAATCAAGGAATAAAAAAATTAAATAATTATACTATCTCATTAAAAAGTTATAGTGATAAAATAGAAGCATTAGCTAATTTAAGTGAATCATACAAAGGATTTGCATCCAAAAATAGTAAAAATATTAATTTTGTTTCTGTAATAAAATCTGCAAAAATAAAATATCAAAGATAGACATGATTTTTCTTTCAAAATTGAAAAAAAACCGCACTAAAAAGTGTGGTTTTTTATTAAAAAATGACTCCTTCCAAGTTAAAGAATATATTTTTATTATACATTCTACTTTCTAACTTTTCGAACCCATTTCAAATTCTAAATGGCAGGGGCGGAGAGAATCGAACTCCCATCAAAAGTTTTGGAGACTCCTATGCTACCATTATACCACGCCCCTAAGGCACAAATATATTATATCATAGTCAGTATCCCATTTCTAGTCCTTTTCATAAAATATCTTAGGTGAAGAATTATGATCATAAATTATACAACCAAAGAATTGGAATTACTTGCACGAATAATGAGAGCAGAAGCTCTAGCAGAAGGAGATTTAGGAATGCTAATGGTTGGTAATGTTGTTACCAATAGAGCAATTGCAAATTGTTTAACATTCAAAAACATTAATTCAATTTACGATGCAATTTATCAACCAAATCAATTTGTAGGAACTTCAAGCTCCCTTTTTCAAGCATCGCCTACCCAATTAGAAAAAAATTTAGCTGAAAGAGTTTTAAGAGGAGAATACTATTATCCCGCTACACATGCTTTATGGTTTTATGCTCCTGCAAAAGGTGAAAACTGTAAAAGTACGTGGTATGATCAAAGATTAGCAGGTAAATATCGAAATCACTGTTTTTATATTCCAGCGTCTGGAACTTGCAATGAAATTTTTTAACAAATCATTTTGATTTGTTTTTTTCTTTCCTAATTTTTGTTTGTTATAAAAAATTTATAAATAAAAAAAGTGAAATTCACTTTTTTTATGGTATTAATAATTTTTGACCTATACTTAAAGAAGTAGTTTTTAAATTATTTAAATCTTGTATAGCTTTTACTGTTGTATTAAATTTTTGAGCAATACGATAAAGGCTATCTCCACCAACCACAGTATAAACCTGATTTGAAGAATTAGTTGGAATTACTAATTTTTGACCTATACTCAAATTAGAATTAGAAAGATTATTTCTCGACATAATTGCACTAACTGTTACTCCAAATTGATTTGCTATCTTATATAAGCTATCTCCTGATTTTACCGTATAGATAGTTTCATTATTGATATTATTCGATCCAACACTTGGAACTCTTAGAACTTGGCCAATCTGTAAAATATCACTATTTAAATTATTTAGTTTTCTAAGTTCTGAAACAGTAGTATTAAATTGATTTGCAATTTTATATAAATTATCTCCTGATTTTACTGTATAAGTATTTGAAGAAGAAACATTTCCTTCATTCTTTTCTTTTGGAATATATAAAACTTGACCAATTGTTAAAGCATTACTAGATAAATTATTGGCTTTTTTAATTTCATCAACTGTTACACCATTTGCATTGGCAATTTTCCATAAAGTATCTCCCGATTTTACTGTATAATAATCACTTCCTACAGGACCTTTATAGCTTACATTCAAATAAGTAGCAAGAGCGCGTACAACTGCTTCTGCTAAATCTTCCCAATTATTTTTCAAAATATTAACATCATCTCCGGTACTATCTGCAAAGCCATACTCTACAATTAAAGTTTCATTATTAGGTGTATTACGTAATAAATAATAATAATCTTTTGAAGAATCACTTGGTAATCTTCTTTGATAATATTTTCTTACATTTTGTCCAGTCCTTGCAATTTCATTTGTAATTAATCGAGATAATGTATCATTATTACGAAGTGCATAAATTACTTCCGCTCCATCGCCACCTGGCGATAGTCAAAGTGTAACTATTTAACTATTTATTTAACAAGTTCGTTAAATATTTGTCTATATTTTCTTTATTTTTATTAATTTCATTATTCAATTCTTTTGAATCTTCTTTTATTTTTTCAATTATATCACTATATTTGTCAACAATGTTACTGTTTATATCCCTATACAGGTATTGTTCATATTTACTCAAATATTCTGAATTCAATTTATTTATATCCATTTTAGTAAAGTTTAAAAACCAACCTAATGCTAAACAAAACAAATCTATATGATCTTTTTCATCATTACATAAATATTTTAAACAACAATATAATAATATTCTTAAAAAATCAGATATTAAATAGAAAAATGCTACAAATAAGTCATCATCATTATTTCTATTTACCTCAATCATCATACTGACAGCTACAGAACTATGTGTATATAAACATAATTTTTCATAAGTTTCATCTAATAACATGCTTATTTCTTCATCTGTAAAATCCCCATAAATAAAAGAATTTATTTCTTTAATTTTTAATTTAAAATTTTTCACTACATTAGTTGGTCTAGTGTTAACTGTTCTTCCGCATTTTTCTATATTTTTAAAATCTTCATAAGTTTCTAAGGGATCAAAATATATCATCATAGCCATCATATTTTTTTCCATACTTGATCTCATCAATGTTGCTGAATCTACTATTTCTCCATTTTTTAATAATTTATCTACACTCTGAAGTGTGTTACTAGATTGCTGCAACAAATTTTTTGTTTCTATACAAACTTTGTTATTGTTATCCAATAATTTAAGATATTTTTTAATATATCTTGCTAAAGGCCTAGTTGCTTCCTTAATTACTAAATTTTGCAATATTTCTATACCTGGTTCTTCCATTTTACCTCCTGAATTTATGCCATTTAAAGTAATTTGTATAAGTAGTTTATCATTTTATGTATTACTTCTTCCCCATTTGGGAAAAAGTTCTAATTATTTAATATACTAAATTTATATACTATTTCAACATTTCTATCTTTATCGATAATAATTTTATCTATTATCGCTTGTAAAAGTTCCCTTGACGGATTTTCAATATCCACAAGTTGCCTAATTTTATCTTCATATTCTTTTAAATCATTTTTATTTACTTTTTCTTCTTTTTTATTATTTCGTAATTTCTCTATCTCATATCGTATCTTATTTAATGAACTTTCTGTATCTTTTGCTATTCTTGTATAAGTTTCTTCCGATATTATACCTTTAAACTTATCTTGATACAGCATATCTAATTTACTTACATATTCTTTTTCACGTTTTCTAAATTCATTAATTTGTTCGTTAACTTGATTATTTTTCTTCTTACTATTTATTGCATCCTTAGATAATTCAGTTATATCTAGGCTATCTATATATTGTTTACAAGTGTTTTTAATAACTTCTAACAAAGCTTCTTCTAGTTTATCATATGGGCTAAAATGTGGCTCACACATTCTTCTTCTAGGATCTCTAGAATACTTATTACAGTTAATAGTCCAATAATTATGATTTTTTCTATAAGATACTGTTAAAGTGTTACCACACTCTTTGCAATATAATAAGTTTTCAAATAATCTCTTATCACGATTAGTAATATTAGATTTAGTAGTTCTTTTAACATTGTTTTGTACACTTTCAAATATAAATCTATCAATTAATGCCTCATGAGTATTTGGAACTATATCCCAATTACTTTTTGGCAAAGCCTTTTTCTTTTTAGATTTATAAGATACTTTTGTCTGCGTACTTTGAACCATATCACCTACATACATCTGATTCTTTAATATCTTTTTAACAGAAGAAATAGTCCACATTTCATTGTACTTACCTTTAGAATTAGGATTTTTCCTTTTTAAACTACTTGGTGTTTTAATTTTATTATCATTTAAATAAGTAGTTATGTCTGATAATCCTACTCCATTATAAGCCATTTCAAATATCTTCTTAACAACGGGTGCATATTCTGGATCAGGTATTAGGTGTCCTTTGTCTTCTGGATCTCTTAAATATCCATAACTCGGCATACTGCCTATAAATTTACCATTTCTTCTTTTATCATTTAGAACATTACGAATTTTAATAGAATTTTGTTTACTATAATAATCATTACAAGCAAATATAAATGTTGATGAATCATTACTAGCTTGATTAATTGCGTTATCATATCCTTCCTGCATAGAAATAAATCTTATTCCATTTTCAGGAAAGAAATTTTCTACATAATAACCTGTTAGGATATGATCTCTACCTAATCTAGACATATCTTTAACGATAACTAAATTGATTTTCTTACTTTTTATGTCATCAATTAATCTTTGAAATCCAGGTCTATCAAAATTAGTACCTGAATAACCATCATCAACATATTCATCTATAAAGATAAAACCTTTCTCTTTTACATAATTCATTAGTATATTTCTTTGATTAAGGACACTCTCACTATCTGATTCGTAAGATTTCCCTTCATCTGCTTCAGATAATCTTATATAAATTCCTGCTCTATAATAATCTGGCATCTGTATTAAAGTGTTATACAATTTTTACTCTCCTTCCGCTTTGTATAACAAATTAAAGCCACTTAAAGTATAACACATTAATTCAATTACATCTATGATGTCAGGCATTATTAATCACACTTTTTATATATTTAGATACCAGTTCTTTGAAATTAGGAGAATC
>CAOJNP010000028.1 GCA_948439995.1 uncultured Erysipelotrichaceae bacterium
TATCAAAAAATGTAGACGCTTTTTTTGTGTCTACATTTATCTTACAACTTCATTAGATATTAAATTGCTTTTTTTTTGAAACTATGTATAATATCATTTTATTAGGTGATATTATGGAAGATTTTTTAACTTTAAAAATGAAGCAGAAATTTTCAAAAATTATTTTTTCATGTGTTTTTCCTTTCCCCATTCAAATAAATGGACGTAACTTTTATCAGATTAGTTCTTCTGCACCTTTTGAGCATAAAAATATAGCACTTTCTATGGCAAATTATGGTTTTTTAAATGATTCTCCTAACATTATGAATTTGTTACAGCTTGGAAATGGTCATCGCGGATTTCAAGAATATGCAAAATGGCAATACATGATATATCGTATTCCTTTAATAAATGGAACCTATCAATCTTCACCTGTTGTTTATTTTTCTAGCAATTTATCGGATTGGCAAAAACTTGCTTTAAGATTTTGGTATGAGTATTTTGTTTTATTAAATGAGTTGCCAGTTTTTAATTTATGGAATGAAGAAGTACAATGTTTTTGTAATTATGAAACTAAGGAAGAGCTCGATACGTTTTTAACAAGTTTTCATTTAAATGAAGATCAATATATTCGAAAATTAATAAACAATCAAAGAGAATTTATTGCTGATTTAGAAAGATAAATGTTTTGCTTCTATTTTTTTAGTCAATTGATAAACTTTTAAAATCGATAAAATAGAAAATAATAAAAAAAGAACATTTCTAAAAAACTTTATTTCTTTTAAATGTGTTTATTTCTAAACATGGAATTCTTTTCATATATTTTTATGGGTGATTCCATGTTTTTTAATGATGTTCATACTAGAATTCGATTTGTATTTTTAGTAATTTTATGTATTTTACTTGCTATTATTATTCGAGTATTTTACATACAAGTTTTTCAATATGATAAATTAAGTAGTTTAGCAGAGTCTTTGTGGAGTAGAGAACTACCAATCACTGCAGATCGTGGAGAAATATTAGATCGAAATGGGAAAGTATTAGCAACAAATATAACCACCACTTCGTTGGTGGTAATTCCAAATCAAATAAAAAATGCTTCTGATGTAGCAAAGAAATTATCAGACATTTTACAAAGTGATTATGAAGATATGCTTGTTCATGTTACAAAAAAAACAAGTATTGAACGAGTTCATCCAGAAGGAAGACAACTTTCTTATGAAATTGCTCAACAGATTAATGATTTAGAGCTAGATGGAGTTTATTTGGTAAAAGAAAGTAAACGGTTTTATCCTTATGGAAACGTTTTATCTCATGTTTTAGGATACGTTGGAATTGATAATCAAGGTCTGTCGGGATTAGAATTATCTTATGATGAATATTTAACTGGAGAAAATGGAGCAATTAAATATTTTTCAGATGGAAAAGGAAATCGTTTGGAATTAACAGAAGTATATGAAGAACCACAAAACGGAATTAATTTACAGCTTACGATTGATTTGGATTTACAGTTAGCTGCTGAACGAGAATTGGATAATGTTATGAGCAAATACACACCAGAACATGCTTTAATTATGGCGATGAATCCTAAAACAGGTGAAATTTTAGCAATGGCAAGCCGACCAAGTTTTGACTCCAATCATTATCAAGATTATTCAACAGAAGTAATTAATCGAAATTTACCCATATGGATGACTTATGAACCAGGTTCCACTTTTAAAATTATGACTCTTGCTACTTCTTTGGAAGAAAAGACGATTAATTTATTTGAAGATAGTTATTTTGATGGAGGAGCTATTACAGTGGAAGGAGCCACCATTCATTGTTGGAAACATGGTGGTCATGGTGATCAAAAATTTATTAATGTAGTAGAGAATTCATGCAATCCAGGATTTGTTGTGATGGGTCAGAAATTGGGAACAGATACATTAATGCGTTATATTAGAAATTTTGGATTTGGAAGTAAAACTGGAATCGATTTAAATGGAGAAAGTAATGGGATTTTATTTAAAAATGAAAATATGGGTCCAGTAGAACTTGCTACTACCAGTTTTGGTCAAGGTATTTCTGTGACACCAATTCAGCAAGTAACAGCTGTATCTGCAGCGGTCAATGGTGGAACTTTATATACGCCTTATATTGTTGGTAGTATGTTAGAACCTGAAACGAATACCATTATTAAAAAAAATGAACCAAATATGGTTCGAAAAGTGATTAGAGATGAATCAAGTAGTTTAGTTCGTTATGCCTTAGAAAGTGTTGTAGCCAAAGGTTCAGGAAGAAATGCTTATATTGAGAATTATCGTGTAGGAGGAAAAACAGGGACTGCACAAAAAGTCCAAAATGGAGTTTATCAAGCTGGAAATTATATTTTATCTTTTATTGGGTTTATGCCTGCAGATGATCCAGAAATTGTCGTTTATGTGGCAGTTGATCATCCAAATGGAGTAGTACAGTATGGTGGAACTGTATCAGCCCCCATTGCTAAAAGCTTTTTACAAACTGCAATTGAAGTTTTAGATCTTCCTCCAACAGATCAAGGAATGGAAAGAGAATATAACTGGATGGATACTAAATATGTAATTTTGCCTAATGTTGTAGGAATGAATTTAGAAGATGCAAAAAAAGCATTGAAAGGATTTCAAGTAGAATATTCTGGAACTGGTGATAAAATTAATTATCAAAGTCCAAAAGGTGGATATTATATAAAAGAAGGTGGAACCGTAAAATTAATGCTAGAATAATATTATGGTATGGTGTTTCATATAATAATTGTAATGTCAATAAATTGTCAAAAAAGTAGTCTTTTAAATAAGAGTTTTAAATCTAAAATGATATAATGTACTATGAGGTGAGAAACCATGTTAATACTTGCAAAAGCCGCGATGGCAATGATGTTAGGATTTGTTTTTTCTATCATTTGTGCTGTTATTTTAATTCCTGTTTTAAGAAGTATGCATGTTGGTCAAAAGGTTAGTTTAACTTTAGGTGAACGTCATTTAAAAAAGGATGGAATTCCAACTATGGGAGGACTAATTTTTATTATTCCTGTCATTATTTCATTAATACTTTTATACATTAAAGGAAGTATTGAAATCCATTCTAATTTAATTATTTTGGTTTTTGTTTTTTTAGCTTATGCGTTTCTTGGCTTTATTGATGATTTTTTAAAAGTCAAATTTAAGAATAATGCTGGTTTAAAAATTACAACAAAACTGTTAATTCAAATGGTAATTGCTTTAGTATTTTTTTATATTTTTATGAAAAATGGTGGTGAACCGATTCTTCGAATTACTTCTTTACGACTGGTGATTCCAATGGGATGGACGTTTGGTCTTTTCATTTTATTTTTATTGGTTGGATCTAGTAATGCTGTAAATATTACAGATGGTTTAGATGGCCTTTGTGGTGGTCTTTGTGTGATTGCATTTTTAGCTTTTGGTATTATTTCATGGAATACAGGATGGATGGAAGGTTATGAGGAAGTTGCAATATTTTGTTTTATTTTAGTTGGAAGTTTACTTGGATTTTTATTATTTAATTCCCATCCAGCTAAAATATTTATGGGAGATTTAGGAAGTCTTGCTTTGGGTGGTGCATTGGCTACAATTGCCATTTTAACAAGACACGAACTTTCTTTAGCTTTAGTTGGTGGAGTCTTTGTAGTAGAAACTTTATCTAGTTTTATCCAAATTGTGTCGATTCGAAAGTTTCATAAGAAAATATTCAAAATGGCCCCTTTGCATCATCATTTTGAACAAATTGGTTGGCATGAAAGTGATATTGTAAAATTATTTTGGGTTGTGGGTCTTATTCTAGCAATGGCTGCGATCACTTATGGTGTTTGGATTTAAATTGTTTTTCCTCATGCAATTTTAAGAATTTTTTCTTTTAATTGCATTTTTTTCATTTTTTAGATATTATAATCCCAATTTTGAAAGGAATTTTAATATGTTGAAGAGTGAAATGTTTCATGAAGCGGTTTTGCAAAATCAAAATACTGTTTTGACAATAGAAGAAGAATTTATTTTAAAATATCTTCGTTATTTGAAAAAATATTCAACTGTTTTATCGCGTTTTAAACGACTTTGTAGAACTTTACCAAGAGAAGATAGAATCATTTTGAAAGCAGAATTAATTTCTACTTTATCCAGTCAAGATCAAATGTATTATTTCAAGTTGTTAGAAGAAAATCAAATGCGCTTAAAAGATGAAGCATTAGATTGCGTAAGTGAGATCGCAACTGCAAAAGATCCTGTTTGGGAAGCAAAAAAATGGTCAAAACTTCCATGGTTTTCTATTGATATTCAAAATGATAATTATTATACTGTTACGTTTCAAAATGAACACTATTCGTTTCGTCCAATTCGTTCTGTATTTCCAAATGAGATACAAAAAATTGAACAATATCATTTTAATGAGAATGTAGGAATCTATGATGAACAGGAATGGCTAAATCCTGCTCTTGCTCCTGGAGTATTAGATTATGCTTGTCATTTTTCGACTGATTACTTTAGTAATTTTTTTCCAAATGTTTTTGCTGTGACTAGTTTGTGTCCTCATATAGTTCAAAATGGATTTTGGTATCATAGTTTTAATTTATCTAAAGATGAGTCAACTGTTTACGATGTTGCAAATGGGTTTATTATGGATTATGAAACCTTTCAAAAACTTTTAGAACCGATTCTGTTAGATCAAACTTTGGGAAAAGATATTTCCTTGAAACAAAAATTATTAATCAATAGTGAAAATGATTTTTATGCTATATATGGAGAAGTTTGTCCATTAAAAGGGTTTGCTTTTCAAAATTTTGATTCTTTTTCTAGTAAAAAACAAAAGGAATTGCATGACTGTGTTAGAAAATTAAAAATTAGGAATGAGTTGGATTAGTAATTTTCCACTTCTTTTTTTAATATAATGAAATAAGGAGTGGAGGGGGACTTTTATGAAACAGAATAAAATGGATAAAGTTCTCTTTTTTCTAGTTTTGCTTATTGGAATATTTGGAATTGTTATGATTTATTCTGCAAGTAGTATTTGGGCGGAATACAAATTTCATGATGCCTTTAAATTTATTAAAGCACAAGGAATTTTTTTTCTAGTTGGTATTGTTTTAATGAATTTTTTATCAAAGCTTGATTATCATTTATATGAAAAAAAATCCAATCTTATTTTAGGAATTTGTTTTATTTTACTTACGTTAGTATTAATTCCTGGAATTGGAACCGTTCGAAATGGATCTCGAAGTTGGTTTGGACTCGGTGGGTTTGGAATTCAACCAAGTGAATTTGCTAAAATAGGTTTAATCATTTATACTGCCAAGTATTTATCTAGAAATCAAAAAAATATGCGTGATATTAAAAAAGGTGTTTTACCTATTTTATTCGTAATCGGAGTCTTTTTTTTCTTAATTATGTTAGAACCAGATTTTGGAACAGCTATGGTTATTGTTTTAACACTGGTTTGCATGATTTTTGTTAGTGGTGTTAAAATCTCTTTTTTTGTAAAAATAGGTGTAATGGGGCTTTTAGGTATTGTGGGATTAATCATTATAGCACCATATCGTATGGCTAGAATCGTATCCTTTTTAAATCCATGGACGGATCCACTTGGAAGTGGGTTTCAAATTATTCAATCTTTATATGCCATTGGTCCAGGAGGATTGTTAGGTCAAGGTTTTTTAAATAGTCATCAAAAGCATTTTTATTTACCAGAACCACAAACGGATTTTATTTTTTCGATTATTAGCGAAGAATTCGGATTTTTAGGGGTTTTAATTGTAGTCAGTTTCTTCTTTTTAATCTTTTATCGATCTTTACGTATCAGTATGAATCATAATGATTCTTTTGGAAAGTATTTGTCTTTTGGACTTTCTTTTGGAATTATTATTCAAGCTGTATTAAATTTATGTGTTGTTATTGGTTTAATTCCTGTTACCGGTGTCACTTTACCATTTTTATCTTATGGTGGTTCTTCTTTGCTTGTTAGTATGGCAAGTATTGGGATTATTTTGAATGTGAGTAGAAAGTAGCTTTTTTTATAAATTTATTTAAAATAATAAAAGTTGTTTGTAAAATATTTAAAATTTTGCAGAAAAAAATTACTCTCAAAAATGGCTCTAAGACAAAGAAATTAATTGAATGCTATTGAACAAAAATGACGCATACGTCAAAAAAAGTAAATAAAAAGGAAGTACTTTTATGATAGCAAGAAATGAATATTTAAATCAATTAATAGCTAAGAAAAATAATGGTATGGTTAAAATTATTACTGGAATTAGAAGATGTGGTAAATCATATTTATTAAATCCTATATTTAAAAATTATCTAACTGATATTGGGGTAGATGAGAAATATTATTAAATTAGATTTAGAAATAAGAGATAATATTGAATTAGTAAATCCTGATAATTTATATCATTATGTAAAAGAGAAAATCGTAGATAATGAAGTTTATTATATTTTGATTGATGAAGTTCAAAAAGTACAAGAGTTCGAATCAGTTTTAAATAGTTTTTTAAAAATGCAGAATCTTGATGTGTATGTAACGGGTAGCAACTCAAAATTTTTGTCTAGTGATATTATTACGGAATTTAGAGGTAGAGGTGATGAAGTTAGAATATTTCCTTTATCATTCAAAGAATTTTATGATGCTTATCAATGAGATAAACATGAAGCTTGGAACGATTATATATTATATGGTGGAATGCCTGTTATTTTGAATAATAAAGATGACAAACAAAAATCTAAATATTTATTAGATTTATTTGAACTTACTTATAAAAAATATATTATTGAAAGAAACAAAATAAATAAAGATGATATTTTAGATTCCATTATTAATATATTATCTTCATCTGTTGGTAGTCTAACAAACCTTCAAAAAATCTATAATACTTTTATTAGTAACGGAATTAAAGATTTATCTAAAAATACTATTGTTTCATATTTAGATTATTTACTTGATTCTTTTTTGATAGAAAAGGCTGAAAGATATGATATTAAAGGAAAAAAATATATTGGCACTCCACAAAAATATTATTTCTAATTCGTGGATATAATGTTGATGTCGAAGTTGTAGAAGTAAGGGAAGGAAATTTACATAATTAGATGTTGATTTTGTATGTAATCAAAGAAATAAAAGATATTATGTTCAAGTAGCTTTAAATATAGATACACGTGAAAAAAAACTTCAAGAATCAAGATCACTTAATAATATAGGAGATAATTTTAAAAAAATTATTGGTGTAAAGGATAACATAAAGCATTGGATCACAGAAGATGGAATTTTAATTATTGGGGTACAAGAGTTCTTGTTAGATAAGAATAGCTTGGATTTATAAAAACAGTTATTTGGAAGCGTTATACTTAATTTCCAGTTACTTTGTAAGTGTTACTTAGTAATTTTCAGTTACGAGGGCAATATTTAGGGGTAAGTCCTGCTAGGTAACTGAAAACGACAATGAAAATAAACCCTTATTTTATAAAGAATTTAGAGAGTTTAATAAAAATAAAAAAGATAAAAATAAGTAAAATACCTTAAACAAATAAATTTTGTAGAGGAAAAGTGGGTTAATTTTACCATTACTTAAAATTCAATACCTATACTTCACTAAAATATATATACATTTTATATTTAAAATTGTATATAACATTAGTATACAATGTATTAAAAATAGAACACATTGTATTGACAATTATTTGAAAATGATTTATAATTGGTAATAGAAATGAGGGATTGTATGGAATCTTTAACTTTAAATGTCAGAGTAGATGCTAATGATAAAAAAGGATTTGAACAGTTTTGCAATAGTGTTGGAATGAATGTTTCAACTGCAGTGAATATGTTCATTAAAGCAGTATTAAGAGAACAAAAACTTCCATTTGAAGTGCGTTCAAATAATTTTGATGAGATAATTTACAATAAATTAAAAGAAGCAGAACAAGAAATGGATTTGACTACAAATCGTTATACTAAAGATGAAGTTTTGAAAAGTATGAATGATATTATAGGATAGTTAGGATGTATAAATTAGAATTTTTACCAATTGCAAAAAATGATATTGATAGTATTATTTACTATATCTCTAATAATTTAAAAAATGTCACTGCTTCTAGAAAACTTCGAGACTTATTTATAGACGGTATTGATAAGATTTTGGAGTTTCCCTATGGCTTTCCTATATATCAAAAAGTAAAATTTTTGAAAAATGAATATAGAAGTTTTAAAGTAAAAAATTTTATTATGTTTTATACTATTAATGAGCATGACAAAATAATAACTATCGTTAGAATTTTATATCAAAAAATGGATATTAGTAAGATACTAGAATCATAAATATTTTTATTTTTTAAGAAAATAATTGTCTAATAAAGACATTCATTATTTTCTTTTTTTAATATATTTTATAGAGGTGGGTATCCGTCAAAAGAGTATGCAAGATAAGTTTTTTGGAGGTAATCATAGTAGCATGTTATTGTGAGTTATTGATATTGTATTATGTAAGATTGGAGGTAAGTTATTAATGCAATATTTAAAAATAGATTATAATAATTCCCATAACAATATTCAAAAATCTTCTATCATGAAGGAATTTGTATAAAGGAATATATAATAAAACTAAAATAGAAATTGATAAGTTGAGTTTAGAAATTGAAGAATTAGATAAGAAAAAACAAATTAATGAAAAGCAAACAACTAATGATTCTAAATTTAATCGATGTAAAAAGTCAGTTTTAGATAATATGTCTTTAAAAGATCCTACTAAAGAACAAGTAAAACGACTTGTAGATAGAATAGAAATTGATAAGGATAAAAAAGTATATGTTCATCTAAAATTTCCCAAATTAATTAATCAAATATAAAAACAGTTACTTTGTAAGTGTTACTTAGTAATTTTCAGTTACGAGGGCAATACTTAGGGAGTTACTTTGCCTTTTTTAAGTTATGGAGGTTCTTCTCTTTTGGCTAGTATGGCAAGTATTTTGGAATTTTTTAAATTTAGTCGAAATTAGGTTTTAATTATTTTATTCAAAAATGTAATGGTTTATAAAATAAAGGTGAGTTTATGATACAAGCAAATCCTTTCAAAATATATTCCATCGTTTTACGTTCCATTTAAAAAGCTATTAAAAGGTGATGTAATGAAATAATTATTTTATAAAATTAAATTTTGTGATATAATGATATTGATTTATCATACGATTATTATGGAATCCATTTCTTTATTTGTGTACGCTAAATCAATTTATTGTAAGGAGGTACCAAATGAAAGAGAAAAAAATTATTTGTAAACAATGTAAAAAAGAATTTAATTTTACGATTGGAGAACAACAATGGTATGCGGAACATTCTTTAAATGAACCAAAATATTGCAAAGATTGTCGAAAAATAAGAAAAGATGAGAAAACAAATTCTTCTAAGCAAAATGTAAAATGGGAAGAAAAATAAAAATAATTTGAAATAAGTTTCTATTTTATTTTGAAATTTTGTCTGAAATAGTGTATTGTAGTATATGCTATTTTTCTTTTTGTTTGCTTTTTTTTCTTTGTAAAGAAGAACTTGGATAGTGTAACAAAGAAAATAATCTATAGTATAATGTAATAAAGGAGTGGGCGAATGAAACTAATTGTATCTGCTGGTGGCAGTTTAGGTCACATTAATCCTGCTTTAGCAATTATCAAAAAATTTCAAGAAAAAGAAAAAGATTTAGAGGTTTTATATATTGGAACACATAATCGTATGGAAAAAGATTTGATTCCAAAAGAAAATATTCCTTATCAATCTATTGAAATTTATGGTTTTACTAAAAATATGAAGCAGAATCTTAAAAATGTAAAATGCATATTGGAAGCAGAAAAAAAATGTGTTCGAATCATGAAAGAATTTCGACCTGATGTTGTAATTGGCGTTGGTGGTTATGTTACATATCCCGTTATGAAAGCAGCACATAAACAACATATTAAAACATTTATTCACGAGCAAAATAGTATTCCTGGTAAAACTAATCGGGTGATTGCAAAGTATGCAGATTTAATTGGGGTAACCTTTCTTCATTCTAAATCATATTTTAAAACCAAAGGGCGAATTATCTATACGGGACATCCAAGTGGTGTAGAAGCTCTTTTAAAACCGAAGCTATCCAAAAAAGATTTTGGATTAAATGAAAATAAAAAGTTAGTGATTGTCATGGCTGGTAGTTTAGGAAGCGGATCTTTGAATCAAAAAATGAAAGAATTTTTAAAACGAGTTGAATCAGAAAATTTTGAAGTATTATACATTACTGGAAATGCTCATTTTCATGAATTTATGAATGAATCATTTCCTAAAAATGTAATTATAAAACCTTATATTGAAAATTTAGCTGGTATGCTTAAAAATGCAGATGTAGTAATATCGCGAGCTGGAGCAGCATCTTTGTTTGAATTAATTGCATTGGAAATTCCAAGTATTATTATTCCAAGTCCAAATGTTGCTTACAATCATCAATATTACAATGCTTTAGAAGTTTGTGAGAAAAAAGCATTTATTATGATGGAAGAAAGTAATTTTGATAGTAAGATATTATTTGATCAAGTAAAAGAGTTACTAAATGATAAATTAAAACGCTATGAATATATAAAAGAGATCAAAAAATTATCTGTTTTAGATAGTTCGGAAATTATTTATAAAGAAATTAAAGGAATGATTTCATGAAAGAAAAATTAATGGAATGTGGTGACTTATTAGAAGAAGTTTCACTAAAGTGTTATAATACATTCCGTGTTGGTGGAATATGTAAATATTTAATTTCACCAAGAAATGAATTAGAATTACAAAAGTTAATTTGTTATTTAAAAGAAGAAAACATATCATATTTTATTTTGGGAAATGGTTCGAATATTATTTTTTCAGAAAATTACTATGATGGTGTCATCATTCTTCTAAAACATTTTGATCAAATCCATATCAATGAAACCAAGGTAGAAGTAGGTGCTGGAGTGATGATGCCTACTCTTGCTATAAAAACTATTCAATCTAATTTAACTGGTTTGGAATGGTCTGTTGGAATACCTGGGTCTGTTGGAGGATGTATTTATGGTAATGCAGAAGCTTATAAAGAGTCAACTTTTGATCATTTGGAAAGTATTACTTTATTAACTCCAGAAAATGAAATAAAAACCGTACCCGCATCTTCCTTTACAAGTGGGTATCGTACAAGCTATTTTAAAGAAAACAAAGGTTATATTATTTTAAGTGCAGTGTTTCACTTAACATACGGTAATCAAGAAGAAAGCTTAAAACAAGTAAATAAGAGAAGAGAAAAAAGATTATCGACACAACCACTGGAATATCCAAGTGCAGGTAGTGTTTTTCGAAATCCATCAAAAGATTTTCCAAGTGGAAAAATTATTGAAGATTTAGGACTCAAAGGAAAACAAATTGGAGGCGCAGCAATTAGTACAAAACATGCTAATTTTATTATTAATAAAGGAAATGCTACTAGTAATGATATCAGAAATTTGATAGAATTAGTTCATCAAGAAGTAAAAGAAAAAGAAAATATTGACTTAGTAATGGAACAAGAATACGTAGGGTGGGACTAAAGATGAACAAAAAAGTAAAAACAAAACGAAAATTGAAATTACGAAATTTTATTTTGTTAAGTTTTGTTTTTGCTTTTTTTTGTCTTTTTTTCTTATATTGCTATACGTTACCCATTAAAAATATTGTGATAATTGGAAATCATTATATTAGTGATTATGAAATTATTTTAGCGTGTGATATCAAAGATTATCCTGCAATTTTTCGTTTGTCACGAAGGAAAATGAAAGAGGAATTAAGTCGTTTAGATTATTTGAAAGATTATCAAATTCATCGAAATCTCTTGGGACGTTTTACCATACAAATTGAAGAAGAAATTCCGTTATTTTACAATCGCAATAAAGAAAAATTAATTTTTGAAAGTGGAAAAGAAATTACCACACAAGAAATAAAAGGAGTTCCTATTTTAATTAATTATGTTCCAGATGATTTATATGAAAGATTATTAAAAGAGATTAAAGAAACAAATCAAGATGTTTTAAAATTAATTAGCGAAATAGAATATAGTCCATGGAAAACAGAAAGCGTAATGATTGACGATACAAGATTTTTTTTGAGAATGAATGATGGAAATGTAGTTTATGTCAATTTAATTAATTTTGAAAAATTAAATAATTATATGACTATTTATTCTACTCTTGGTAATTCAAAAGGAATTTTGCAATTGGATTCTTCACTTGGAAATGGAATTACATTCTCACCATTTTAGGAGGCTTTTATGAAAGAAAATTACCATAAAAAAATGCTAGAAATATTAGAAAAGATTACAAAACAAGAAAATATTCCTAGCTTATTATTACATACTTGTTGTGCTCCTTGTTCTACTACAGTAATAACTCGTCTTTCTAATTTTTTTCATATTACGGTGTTTTATTATAATCCTAATATTGAACCATTGGAAGAATATTTGAAACGAAAGAAAGAACAAATTCGGTTTTTAAAAGAATACAAAAGCAAATATCCCATTTCCTTTTTAGATTGTGATTGGGAAAATGAAGATTTTGTAAAAATGTCAAAAGGTTATGAAAAAGAACCAGAAGGAGGAATTCGCTGTCACAAATGCTACTATTTAAGATTGGAAAAAACAGCCAAAATGGCTTTGGAGCATCATTTTGATTATTTTACTACTTCTTTAACGATCAGTCCTTATAAAAATAGTCAAATTTTGAATCAAATTGGAGCAGAATTAGAAAGAAAGTATGGTATTTTTTATTTGTTTTCCGATTTTAAAAAAGAAAACGGATATTTAGAAAGTATTCAAAATAGTAAACAGTATCATTTATATCGTCAAGATTATTGCGGTTGTCATTATTCAAATAAGCAAGAAACCTATTAATAATGATTATTTCTTTTTATTTCTTTCTTTTATTCGACATAAATAGGGAAAATACGACAATTGGTTTATTTACTTCATACTTATCAACCTTTATAATCTGAAATAGAAATGATAAGGAGAGAAAAAAATGAACCATGGAAATCTGAAGTTAGAGAAGTTTCAAAATAAAAAACGAAATCAGCAAAAGAAACTTTTTTATACTTTGGGAGCAGTAGTTGTTTTGCTTATAATGGCAGTGATTATTTATCGAAGTTATGCAATATATGAAGAGCAAAGTTTTTTTAATGTCATCAAAGGAAGTGTTCCAGAACAAAATTATGATGTGATGTTGTCTTATACGATTGAAGATAAAGATGGAAATAAAACGAGTAGTACAACTATTCCAGAAGGAAGAAATTATGAAGTTACCGTCACATGTAATGAAGGAGCAAAAGGATTTTGGGATTATAATGAATGGGGTCCAAATATAAGAAGTTTAACAAAAAATAGGACAAAATGTAATATTAATTTTGCAACTACCAATCGTTATAAAGAGCATCTTTTAAATGGAACTGATCCAGTATTAGCGAATGGTTTAATACCAATAACAATAGCAGATAATGGAGAAGTGAAAAAAGCAGATATTACTACAGAGTGGTATCAATATGCAAATCAAAAATGGGCGAATGCCGTAATATTAGAAGATGAAAGTATTGTATATCAAAATGGAGAGACAATACCAGAAAGTAATATAGAATCCTATTTTGTATGGATCCCTAGATATAAATATAAAATATTTAATACAGGAACAGGTTATACAGGACTTGGAAACATCATAAATGCTGTGCAAACTATTGAAGTAGAATTTGAATCCAAAGATGTAGAAGCTAGTAATGGAAATAGTGTTGGAAGTTATTTAACCCATCCAGCATTTCAAAGTTTTGATGTAAATGGAATCTGGGTAGGGAAGTTTGAAGTAGGATATAAAGGAGCAACCAGTACAATGGAAGCACAACAAAATGTTTATAATAGCGACAAAATAGAGATCAAACCAAATGTATATAGTTGGAGAAATATACAAGTAGCAAATGCTCACCTAAATAGTTATAATTATAAAAGAGAATATGATAGTCATATGATGAAGAATACGGAATGGGGAGCAGTAGCTTATTTACAACATAGTATGTATGGCTCAAGAGCAAGTGTCAGAATTAATAATAATAGTAACTATATTACAGGATATAGTGCTACAGCAGAACCAACCTGTGGTTACACAGCAGATAACCGAGATTGCAATCGTTATGAAGGAACCTCATTAAATGCTGATGGAACATATACAAAACGATATAATAGTGAAGTAGGATATTTAGCAAGTACAACAAATAATATTTCTGGAATCTATGATATGAGTGGAGGATCATGGGAATATATGATGGGAGTCATGCTTCATACAAATGGACAGCCATGTGCTGGAAGAGATGCAACTTACACCAGTGGATTTGCAGGACCATATTGTAATACAACAGGAAGTGCAAGTGGACATGCATTTCCAGAAAAGAAATATTATGATACTTATGCATATGGAACCGATGATGAACATTATAACCGTCGTATTTTAGGAGATGCAACCGGAGAAATGGGACCGTTTGCAAATGCAACATACGGAACACAAGTAAGACAGATTGGATCATGGTATCAAGACGAAGCCTGGTTTGTCTATACT
>CAOJNP010000029.1 GCA_948439995.1 uncultured Erysipelotrichaceae bacterium
TCAATATGCAAATCAAAAATGGGCGAATGCAGTAATACTAGAAGATGAGAGTATAAAGTATCAAAATGGAGAGACAATACCAGAGAGTAATATAGAGTCTTACTTTGTATGGATACCCAAATATCGATATAAGTTATGGGATTTAGGAAATTATGAAGGATTAACAAGTATTAATTCTTCCAAAGTCCATGATATAGAAATTATCTTTGGAGAATATGATACTGTGGATAAAGAAGGAGAATGTAAGACACCAGGAGTAAGTGGATCATCTGGAAATTGTAAAGAAGGAGATTACATGACCCATCCAGCATTCCAAAGTTTTGGAACAAAAGGAATCTGGGTAGGGAAGTTTGAGGTAGGATATAAAGGAGCAACCAGTACAATGGAAGCACAACAAAATGTTTATAATAGCGACAAAATAGAGATCAAACCAAATGTATATAGTTGGAGAAATATTGATGTATCGAATTCTCATTTAAATAGTTACAACTATAAAAGAGAATATGAAAGTCATTTGATGAAGAATACGGAATGGGGAGCAGTTTCGTATTTACAACATAGTATGTATGGATCAAGAGCAAGTGTTCGAATTAATAATAATAGTAATTATATTACAGGATATAGTAGTGTAACAGAACCAACGTGTGGATATACAGCAGATAACCGAGAATGTAATAAACAGGAAGGAACTTCGTTAAATACAGATGGAACGTATACGAAACGATATAATAGTGAAATAGGATACTTAGCAAGTACAACAAAAAATATTTCAGGAATCTATGATATGAGTGGAGGGGCTTGGGAATATATGATGGGAGTCATGATCAATCAAAGTGGACAACCATGTGCTGGAAAAGATGCATCAAATACCAGTGGTTTTTCAGGACCATATTGTAATACCAGTGGAAATGCAACTGGAGTCTCATTTCCAGATCAAAAATATTATGACACCTATCTTTATGCAACCGATGCAAAACATTATAACCGTCGTATCTTAGGAGACGCGACAGGTGAAGCAGGACCATTTTCAAATGCTACATATGATACACAAATTAGACCAATTGGATCTTGGTATGATGATGAATCTTGGTTTATTTATTTTATTAGACCGTGGTTTACACGTAGCAGTGGACAGTTACATGGTACCAATACTGGTGTTTTTGTATTTGGACATGAACCAGGTGAACCTCTATCTTGGACCAGTTTTCGAGTAGTATTAGCAATTTAAGTAATCCGATAAGAGAAAAAATAATATGATAAATTATAAAAAATAAGTTAGAACCTCTAGGCTAAAAATAGAATAGAGGTTTTATGATGTTACAGAAAATAGTTTTTCAACTTTTATTAAGTTGAGATTTCAATTAAAAAAAACACTTCCATTTTCGAAGTGTTTTTTAATTTAACTAGCACAAGTGCCATCATTATTGCATTGATTGCATACTTGAATCGTTCTAGAAATCGTACCTTTTTTATCTTTATAGGTAACTTGATAAACCAAAGTTGTTTTTTGCGGTTTACTAGTATCTACTTTTGATAATGTAACATTAGCATCTTTTGTGACATCAACATTATTATAAATAACTTTAATCGAATTTTTATCTTGGAATGGTTTTCCAACTTCCGTACAAACGGTTGGACTTCCATTTAAGCTAAGTTTTAAATCAGTGACAGAAGAGTTTCCTTTGGCACGAATTTCTAAACCACTACTCATATTACTTTTATAAATACTATATGCACTTTTAATTATAAATGTATAATCAGTTTTGCTAGAAGTTATTTTATAAGAATAATAATTATTATTTGTATAACCAACACTTTGTAAAGAACCATCCGCATTTTTTAAATAAATCTGATATCCATTGGTTCCAATACTAGAGTTATTATAAGCTTTTCTTTGATCCAAATATTTTTGTGCCCATTGACCATATCCTGTATTAAAATATTCCGTTAAAGAATTTAGATCAATGGCATTTGGAGTAGTAATCGGATTCCATTCTAATAAAATTTCATTATCTTTTACAGTGGCTTTTCCATTGGTTGGATTTTCAAGAGTTTGAAAACGATTTGATACTTCTGTTGGCTCGGTTCCTTTTTTATAAAGAGCTGTCATTTTTAAATGATTTGGTGTAAATTCACTTGCTAATTGTAGTGGAATACTTTCTTTTTCTACAGTTACCTCAACAACACCTTCTGGACGATTAAATCGTTTATTTGGTAAATAAATCTTATTCGCAATCGCTTCCATCAAAGCTTTTCTACCACGGGTACCAGAATATCTTCCAGAGCTAGTTAAATAATTATCTTTGGTAATCGTATCATACCCATACCATAAAGAAATACAATAATCAGTTGAGTAAGTAACATTCCAATGATCTGGAGTAGCATAATCTGGAACACCTAAGCTTCTAGCATCGGCACTTGAAAGATTGGTTGTACCACCTTTAGCAGCAATATCACTATTATTTACTCTCATATTCCCACCGACATTATAAGCAGAAGATCCACCTAGAGTGAGCATGCTCGTAATCATATATGCAGTTTCTTCACTCATCACTCGTTTTTTTGAGTATTTATATTCTTCTTCTTTTCCAGTTTCCAAATAAACGATTTTACTATAAGAATAAGGTTCAATATAATAACCACCACGAGCAAAAGCAGAGTAGGCAGCAGCACTTTCAATGGGACTGATACCCTTTGGCATCCCACCAATGGCAAAGGATTCTAAAAGAGTATCACCATAGTCAATTCCTAAATTATGTACAAATTCACTAATTTTATTTTTATCAACTTTTTGAAAAGCTTGAACGGCTGGAATATTACGGGAATCAATTAATACAGAAGTCATATCACTAAGACCCCAATAGCCACCATCCCAGTTATTGATATTTGTCTTACCATCACTATAAGTATAAGGTTCATCAAAAAATTGTTCTACTGTTGAAACATTATTGTATTCAATCATCGGACCGTAATCGAAAATAGGTTTTGCAGTAGATCCAGGTTGTCTACGAACGGTTGCACGATTAAGACCAGAAGGAGAATAATTTCTTCCTCCACTCATTGCTAAGATAGATCCATTTTCAACGCTCGTAATAGCAACTCCAAATTGATCTTTATCATTTAAAAATTGATATCCATTTCCTTCTGCAACGCTATTTACAATATCTTGCATTTCAGTATCGATAGTTGTGTAAATAGCCATAGGAACGGTATAAGGATTCACACCTGTTTTACTTTGCACTTCATTGATTACATAATCAATAAAAGCTTGATAAGGATTGGTTTTTGTATTTTCACTTTTTGGTTTTAATAAAGATTCCACTTTAATTTTTTTGGCTTCATCTCGTTGTTCTTCTGTAATATAACCATGTCTGCTCATCAAATCTAAAACAACATTTCTTCGATTGGTGCATCCTTCTGGATTTCGATAAGGATTATATAAATAAGGATTATTAAAAAGACCCACCATCATACTAGCTTCAGAAAGATTTAAATCAGAAACACTTTTTCCAAAATAATACTGGCTTGCTTGTTCAACGCCATTGACACTTTCAAAATTAGTACCACCTGTACTAAAATATTGTGAATTGACATAGAATTCTAAAATTTCTTCTTTGGTATATTTCTTTTCAATTTTAAAAATTGCCATATAAATATCCGTAAATTTACGAACAATTCCACGAATTCCAGAAGCTTCACTTGAAGTGTAGGTATTTTTTACAAGTTGCATGGTCAAAGTAGAAGCACCACCTGCTCCAGAATTACCAAGAGCTTGACCAAAACTTGCTTTCATAAATCTTGCTGCATCAAAACCATTGTGTTGAAAAAATCTAGAATCTTCTGTTGCTACCAAAGCATCTACAAATACTTGAGGTAAATCATTGTAAGTAATTAAAACACGGTTTTCTTTTCCATATCGAGTCAATTCAACCCCATTTTTATCATACAAAACGGTAGCTTCTTTATTATAAAGTTTTGTAGAATCAAAATCAGGTGCGGTAAAAATAATATATAAACCGAATGCAAGTACTAAAGATACTAATAAAATTCCACATACCATCAGAGTAGTTAAAATGATATTTTTCATTTTCCCAGTTCTTTTTTTCTTTTCTTTTATCTCATTTTGTGACACTTTCTTTTTATTTTGAAATGGTTTTTTTAATTTTAATTTTTTCATTTCATTCCTCCAAAATAAATTTCATCAACCACATCTAAATAATCGAGTGGTGGATCTATTTTTTCTTTAACCAAATACCCTGATTCCATAAGATAAGAATATGGAATACTTTTTCTTTGGTGGGTTTCTAAAAATTTTAATAATTTTTCTCCAGGTAATAAAAATGTATGGTGATTCATCAAAATGAGAAAAAAGACAATTCCATCATGTTTTAAAACTCTTTTCACATGTTCTAATTGATGAAGATGAATATTTGAAATAGGAAAAGAAGTTTTGTTTTTTGTTTCTTTTGCTTCAAACTCTACATATTTTCCTCGATAAAGTCCATTATAATCTAAAGTAGATGGAGATTTAAAATAAGCTTGACGAATCACTTTTCCTTTTTCAGTATAACCTACATCGACAATCCCGATTGGAGTAGGCTTTTTATAAATGAGTGCCATATCTTGTTCAAAATAATATGAATTCGATAAATTGATTAAATATTCCAAATCCATACCACGGTTTCCATAATGGATCATAGTTTGTTTTTTTTTCTTAATTTGAGTTGGATATCGCACGAATTACCACCTATTACATTATACTATAAAACATTCTATTTTTCTACTGGATTGAAAGAAATAAAACTTTTGACCTATTTTGTCGAATTGATAAAAGAGAAAAGAAAAAAAGATAAAATAAACTAAAGAGAGGAGAAATCATTTTGAAAGATTTAAATATAGATCTAATTTTTGATGAAATGATCAAAGAAATAGAGAAAAGTAAACATTTGCTATATTTGAAAACAATTATAAAAAACAAAAAAATTGACAATTAATATTAAAATGTTAAAATAATTCAATCAAAAAGAGATGATGGAATGAATGTTTTAGAATTGATGTCAAAAGAATTAAAAATGAAAAGTTGGACAACGGAAGAAAAAGCAAGGTATATCTTTTTAAGAAGCTGTGAACTTTTTACTTATGATAATCGATATTTATATGGCGATTATGAATTACAACAAAAAATTAGAAATCGAAAGATAAATCTAGAATGGGTAGAAAATTTTGAGGTTATTTGTTCAAGTCACATGATAGAAGTGATAGTAACTTTATTTCAAGAATTATTAAATTTAAGTTGTATCATTTCCAATTCTAATCATACTTATTTTAAATTTTTTTTAGGAACGAAAGAAATTTATGTTGATTCAACAAGTAGTTACGATTTAGAACGAGTGAAAATGAATTTAACTACGAAAAAATTTTTTCCTAATGAGTATAAGAATAGTATGAAGTATAATCAAAAATTAAAAAAAATAGATCAAAAAATAGGTTACATTCATTCTAACTATGAAGATGAGTATTTAAAAAAACAAGCCAATTGGATTCAAAAATACGAAAATGATTCTAAAAATGACATAGACATTTTGCAGTTTAAAATGCGAATGGTTTTGGAGCAAATAAAAAGATATCCCAAATTATTAGGCATTTCTGATTATGATCACTGTCTATATCAATTAATGAAAGGATTACAAATACCATATAAAAAGCAAGAATTCTATTTAGATATGGATGAGAATCATTGGAATTTTATAACCGTTTATAAAATAGAGGCATTACAACATCAATTTTATTATATTTTAGAACAAGAAGATGGAAAATGTCAGTTTTTTAAATCAAATGAAGAAGAAGTCCAGTTTTATGCTCGTTCATTAAAATATGCAAACGAGTCCGATTTTACGAAATAAAATAGCAATATCTGGATTTTAATATCTCACTCCATATCTTGACGAAAGCGATATTTCTTGATAAAATTTGATCTGAAGAAGGTGGTAGAATGGTGGATGAAAAAATCGTCTTAAGTCCATCTGAGATCTACGAAAAAGAATTTAAGATCGATGCAAGAGGATATCGCCCTCAAGAAGTAGATAATTATTTGGACATCATAATTCGTGATTACACAGAATTTATGACCATTATAAGAAGTCAGGAAAAAGAAATTCATGAATTAACAGAAGATAATACAAGATTACAAAATGAAATAAGAAAATTAAAAAATATTTTAGAAACACAAGAATCTTCTGGAGGTAGAAGTGCGAATGTAAGTAACATTGATCTACTAAGAAGAATTAGTCAATTAGAAAAAATTGTATATGGAAAAAATGATTAATAACGAGACAAATGCTGCAGTAAATTAAGCTGTAGAGGAAAGTCCATGCTCACACGAATCTGTGATGATCGTAGTGTTCGTGCTAGAGGAAAAAATAACTCTAGGTAGTACTAGTACTAACGGCTTTGAAAAAACCTAACCATGGTTTTAGTAGATGTAAAAGTGCCAAAGTGACGAAGAACTTGGAAACGAGGGAAGTGGAACGTGGTAAACCCCGCGAGTGAGAAACCCAAATTTTGGTAGGGGAGCTTATTCTAAGAAAATAAGAACGAGGAATAGGACCGAAAGGTAGATAAATATTTGTCGCACAATTTTTTGTGTACAGAACATGGCTTATCAGTTATTTTTTATTTTTTAAAGGAGTGAATCGTTTTGAAAGAACTGGGAAACCTCTTTAACGAAAAAAGAGAATCCAAAGGGGTTAGTATCAGTGAAGCAAGTACCGACTTACAAATTAAAGAAGTCATCTTAGAAAATATTGAAGAAGGTAATATTGGGGCTTTCAAAGATATCTATATTTTAAAAGCGCATATCAAATCGTATGCGAAATATCTTGGTTTAGATGCAGATCGTATTTTAAATGAATTTAATGAATACTTATTTGAATATACATCTAAAATACCCTTACAAGAAATTGTAAATGAAATTGAAAAAGAAACCAATAAATTGGAAAAAAAGCCTGTAGAAGCAGTATCTCCTTATACAAGACCATCCAAAAAAAAATCAAAAAAATATTTTTTATTAATATATGCAATTATGATTTTATTTGCAATGATCTTATTTATTTGGAGTGTCAAGCAAATTACAGTCAATACCAAAACAACTAGTGATGTAAGTTATATTAAGTAGGTGAATAAAAAATGAAAGTAGCCAAAAATTTGAGTTTACTTCATATTATAATGTCCTTAATTGCTATTATGATTCTATTAATTCCTTGGTATCAATTAGGAATTTCATTTCCAAGTTTTATTGCTGGAGGAAAAATTGTAATCGATAGTAAATATATGGCAGTAGGATTTTTATATATCATAATTATTCTATTAAAATTTTTAGAATATAAAGTGGAACCAACGAGAAAAAAAGATGGAAAATTAATTTTTTCATTACGAAATACGAGTAGTAAAATATTAATTTATAGCTTATTGTTTATTCTATCTTATAATGGCTTTTTATCCATTATCTTTCCTGTTTTACTTTTTGCAAAAGATAATATTATGGAAACCATGAAAAAATTAAGTGCTGACAATGGAAAAATGATTGAAAAAAGTCCTCTTGGAATCAGTGAAAAAGTAATACTAGATTTAGGAATTATATTTTCTTTATTTTATAATTTACCATTTGAATTATGGAATGTATATTTTTCTGATTGTTGTATTATGATTGCCACTATTATTGGAGTAATAAATGGTTGTCTTTATTATTTTCGTGCCAAAGAATTACTTATGAGTGAAAAATAAAAATTGGATTTTAAAAAGATGAAAAAAAGGGTTTTCTAGAGATCAGAAAACCTTTTTTTGTATGGAAATAGATACCAAACGAATGTTTGAGAAAATGATTGACAAAGTATGCAAACTATAATAAAATGAACTTGTGTTAAAAACAAAGTAGGAGGATTTATGAAAACAACAAAAGAGATAAAAGATAAGGATAAAGCTTTAGAACAAGTAATGGCAGACATTGAACGCCAATTTGGAAAAGGAGCCATCATGAAACTAGGTGGTCAAGAGCATATGGAAGTCGAAGTTACATCAAGTGGATCATTAACTTTGGATGTTGCTTTAGGAGTAGGAGGTTATCCAAAAGGACGGATTATTGAAATTTATGGACCAGAATCATCTGGAAAAACGACATTTGCTCTTCATGCCATTGCAGAAGTTCAAAAAGCAGGAGGAAAAGCAGCATTCATTGATGCAGAACATGCTTTAGATCCAGTATATGCGAAAAATGTAGGAGTAAACATTAATGAACTGTTATTATCTCAACCAGATACTGGGGAACAAGCTTTGGAAATTTGTGAAGCGTTAGTAAGAAGTGAAGCAGTTAATATTATCGTCATTGATTCCGTTGCTGCTTTGGTTCCTCAAGCAGAAATTGATGGAGATATGGGAGATAGTCATGTCGGACTTCAAGCAAGATTAATGAGTCAAGCTTTAAGAAAATTATCTGGAACCATTAACAAAACCAAAACAACAGCTATCTTTATTAATCAATTACGTGAAAAAGTAGGGGTAATGTTTGGAAATCCCGAAACGACTCCAGGTGGACGAGCTTTAAAATTTTATGCTAGTGTTCGCTTAGATGTAAGAAGAGGAGAACAAATTAAACAAGGAGATAACGTGATTGGAAATCGTACTAATGTAAAAGTAGTAAAAAATAAAGTCGCTCCTCCATTTAAAACAGCAAGTCTTGATATTATGTATGGAGAAGGTGTAAGTCATGAAGGCGAAATTATTGATATTGCAAGCGAAATTAATGTGATCGAAAAAAGCGGAGCGTGGTATTCTTATCATGGTGAAAAAATCGGACAAGGAAAAGAAAATGTAAAAACTTATTTAAAAGAAAATATAAAATTAAAAGAGGAAATTGAGAAAAAAGTAAGAGAACATTATGGATTTGTCAAAGGAAAAGCAGAGTCTAAGAAAGAAGAAAAAGTAACGGAATCTTAAAAATAAGCAAAATAAATCGTTGCTTATTTTTTTTTGATAAATTTACTATGTTCATAAATAATGCCATTTTCTTGATGAGTAGATAATATTTCCTTATCAAATAATTCATAAGAAAATTTCGGAAAAAAAGTAGTAGCATCGGAACAAGTTTCATGAATTTCTGTTAACAATAATTCATTTGCTTCATCTAAAAATAATTTATAAATAGAGGCGCCCCCAATAATATATACTGTTTCATCGATGGAAGATAAATATTGCTTTAAAATAGAATAATCATGAAAAAATAAAATACCTTCCCTTTGTAGATTTCGATGAGTTAATACAATATGTTCTCGTTTTGGTAATAATTTTCCAAGAGAAATAAAAGTATTATAGCCCATGACAATTTTATGCCCCGTTGTATGTTTTTGAAAAAATTTCATATCTTCTTTAATTTTCCAAATTAAATCATTATTTTTTCCTAATTCAAAATTTTTTCCAATTGCAGCAATTAAAATAATATTAGCCATTTACATCACCAATTTAAGTATAAAAAAGAGAAAAGAAAAAATCAAATCTTTCATTTTTAAAATTATAATGTTATGATCTACTTAGGTGGTGAACTGATGAAAGGAACAAAAGGAGATCAATATACAAAAGAGATTATAGAAAGAATATTAAATGAAGGTTGTTTAGATAAAAATCCTAGATCAAAATATAGTGATGGAACTCCAGCACACACACTAAGTGTAAATCATGGAATGACCACTTATGATTTAACAAAAGAAGAAAGTCCATTCATTACTTTGCGACCAATTGCAGTAAAAAGCGCTATTGGAGAATTGCTATGGATTTATCAAGATGAATCAAATAATCTTGATTTTTTGGCCGAAAAATATGGTGTAACTTGGTGGGATGAATGGGATATTGGAGATCGTACCATTGGATCATGTTATGGAGAAACAGTAAAAAAACACCAATTAATGAAAGATTTATTAGAAGGGCTTAAAAATGATCCCGATGGGAGAAGACATATCATAAATATGTGGCAAGTAGAAGACTTTAAAAAAACACACGGTTTAAAACCTTGTGCTTATCAAACAGTATGGAATGTAAGACATGGAAAAGACGGAATAGATTATTTAGATATGAGTTTATTTCAAAGAAGTAGTGACTTTTTAACAGCAGGATGCATCAATCAAGTTCAATATTTAGTTTTATTACATTTAGTGGCACGACATACTGGATATATTCCAAGAAGATTTACATGGTTTTATAATAATATTCAAATATATGATCGACATATAGAACAAGCAAAAGAACTACTAAAAAGAGAACCAATAAATTGTACTCCAAAGATTTGGTTAAATCCAGAAAAAACAAATTTTTATGATTTTACAGTTGATGATATAAAAATAGAAGGATATCCTAGATCAGAAATTAAAGAAAAAAATCCTCAAATGAAATTTGATTTGGGAATATAGTTTGAGAAAGGAAAAAATCTTTTTTTCTTTTTTTCTTGTAAAAATTGTCGTTTAAATTTATAATGAAAATATAGACAAATGAAAAAATTTTCTATAAATAAAATTGGAGGGAAATTATGGATAATCAAATTATGTCCATTATTTTAACTCTATTTGTTGGAATTTTTGTAGGAATTGGTTGTTCCTTTTTGATTAATTATCTAAGAGGAACCAATGCAGAAAAAAAAGCTGATAAATTTTTAAGCGAAGCAAAAAAAGAAGCAGAAAAACAAAAAAGAGATCGCTTAATAGAGATAAAAGAAGAGTCTTATAAATTAAAACAAGAATTTGAAAAAGAAATGAAACAAAAAAAAGAAGAACTAAAAGAAAATGAAAATCGTTTATTACAAAGAGAAGCAAGTTTAGATAAGCGAGATGAAATGCTTCAAAAACGGGATGAAGCATTAGAAGAAAAAGACTCTAATATATTAGCAAAACAAAAAGAATTGCAAGAAAAAGAAGTTAAAATGGACGAAATGTACAAAGAAGAAATGGCATTATTAGAAAGCATTGCAAAATTTTCAAAAGAAAAAGCTCATGACATGATTATGAAACGAGTAGAAAATGATATGTCAAAAGAGATTGCTCTATATTGCCGTGAAAAAGAACAAGAAGCAAAATTAAATGCTCATGAAAAAGCAAAACAATTAATTGTAGAAAGTATGAACCGTTACTCAGAAGATGTTGCAAGTGATCAAACCGTTAGTACGATTACACTTCCAAGTGATGAAATGAAAGGTCGATTAATTGGAAGAGAAGGAAGAAATATTAGAACAATTGAATCTGTTACAGGTGTTGATTTAATTATTGATGATACACCAGAAGCAATTGTAATCTCAAGTTTTGATCCACTAAGAAGAGAAATTGCAAAAATCACAATCGAAACATTAATCAAAGATGGTAGAATACATCCTTCAAGAATAGAAGAAGTTTACGATAAAGTTTCCAAAGATATGAATACGAAAATTACAGAACTTGGAAATGAAACCATTTATGGATTAGGAATTTCAAAAATGGATCCAGAACTAATTGGATTCATTGGAAAATTAAACTTCCGTACAAGTTATGGTCAAAATGCGTTACAACATTCGAAAGAAGTCGCTAATTTAACAGGATTAATGGCAAATGAGCTAGGTGAAAATGTAGTGTTAGCAAAACGAGCAGGTCTTCTTCACGATATTGGTAAATCAATTGATTTTGAAATGGAAGGTAGCCACGTTGAAATTGGAATGGATATTGCCAAAAAATATGGAGAAGATAATATTGTTATCAATGCAATCGCATCTCATCATGGAGATCATGAAAAAACTTCAATCATATCAGCTCTTGTGGAAGTAGCAGACACTTTATCTGCTGCAAGACCTGGTGCTAGAAACGATTCGCTTGATAATTACATTAAAAGATTAGAACAACTAGAAGAGATTGGAAACTCATTTGAAGGAGTTGAAAAAACATTTGCAATGCAAGCTGGAAGAGAAGTAAGAGTAATGGTAAAACCAGATGAAGTAGATGATGCAACTAGTTATAAAATTGCTCGTGAAATGAAAGAAAAGATTGAAAGCGAAATGCAATATCCTGGTACTATAAAAATCGTAGTAATAAGAGAATCTAGAGCACAAGAAGAAGCAAAATAGTTTCTTCTTTTTTTCTTAAAATATATTTAGTATAATAAAAAAAGAAAGTAACTAGGTGATTAAGAAATGAAATTTATTTCTTGGAATGTTGCTGGATTTCGTTCCTGTTTAAAAAAAGGATTTTCTGAATTTTTTTCTTTCATCGATGCTGATATTTTTTGCATTCAAGAGGCAAAAATTACGGATAAAGAATTAGAATTTCGTCCAAAAAATTATGAAATCTATATGAATCAAGCAGCAAAAAAAGGATATTCTGGTACTTTAATTTATACTAAACATAAACCACAAAATGTAACTTATGGGATGGGTATAGAAGAACATGATAAAGAAGGAAGAATGATTACATTAGAATTTTCAAACTTTTTTTTAATCAATGTTTATGTTCCCAATTCAAAAAGAGGATTATTAAGACTTGATTATCGTATGATATGGGAGAATGATTTTAAAAATTATATCCAAAAGTTAGAACAAAAAAAACCTGTTATCTTTTGTGGAGATTTAAATGTTTGTCATGAAGAAATTGATATTGCAAATCCAAAAACAAATGTTAGAAGTGCAGGTTTTACAATGGAAGAAAGAAACAAATTTAGAGACCTTTTAGCAGCAGGATACATCGATACCTTTCGTTATCAAAATCCAAATAAAGTAATGTATACTTGGTGGAGCTATTTTCGCAATGCAAGAGAAAGAAATATTGGTTGGCGTTTAGACTACTTTATTATTTCAAAAAAACTAATACCAAATTTTAAGAAAGCATATATTTTT
The DNA here is from genome assembly GCA_948439995.1 of uncultured Erysipelotrichaceae bacterium. Classification (GTDB taxonomy): domain Bacteria; phylum Bacillota_I; class Bacilli_A; order RF39; family UBA660; genus MGBC162267. The sequence continues at coordinate 12,893 of CAOJNP010000029.1, forward strand.
AATGAAGTACAGGGTAGTGATCATTGTCCGATTGGACTTGATATAGAAATGGAGAATGGAGATGAAAATTAATTTTGAATTGTCCAAAAAAGAACGATTAAAATATTATAACATTGCATATGGAATGATATCAGATAAAAAAAATTGGAAAAAAGATGAAAAAATAACCAAAACTTTTTTTGAAAAAAAGATACGTTGCTATTTTCTATGTTTTTTTTGTATTCCACTCATTGCTTTTTTTGATACTTTTATTCATTTTTATATACTTACTAACATTCTTGCTTTACTTATGATCATTTTATTTTTATATAATACTTTCAGTATTCTAACTTATTTTCTATTTTTGTATCATTATGATAAAAATTATAAAGCAGGAGAAATTGTACTAAACGCAGATGGATTCCTCGGCAATTTTGAAACAGGAAAAACAATTAACATAGAATGGCATAATTTAAACATTATAATTCATGAAGAAATAATTCTTTTTTCTAGTTCTGGAAAAAAAATGATATTAATTCCAAATCAATCTGAAAATAGAAAAAAAATACAAGAATACCTAAAAAAGATTCAACAAGAAAAACGTTTAAAATATGGATTTGAAACGAAAGGGTTCATTCATCATTTTCAATCATGGGGAAAATATGCTCTTATATTTATTATTTTATTAGGAATTGCCATCTTTTGGGACATCTATAATATTTCTTTCATTGACGATGAAATTTGGAAAATAAATAATTCTGGTTATGAAAATATCGATAATTATATTTATTCTTATCAAAAGTTCGGAGTGATAGAAAAAACACTCAAAGAATATTTTAAAGAATTTTATCAAGAAAAAGAAAACTATTATCAAAACAGTGCTGTTACCATTTTTTCAAATATTACAGTTGATCTATTAAAAAATAATCCAAACGAATTAGATCCTCTTTTAAAATCTTTAACAGAGAAAAAACAAAATGCAAAGAATGCGATTTATAATATTATCAATTTATTAGAAGAAGAGAAAGTAATGACAAGAATTCAAGAAAAAAGGTTGGGAGAAAATTATGAAGATACTTTTAAAAGCTACGCATTAACTAAAGAAGATGAAAAACATATATCAAGTTGGAAAGCAGAATTAGAAAAAAATGAAATAAAAATGCAATATTTAAAAAGAGCTTTAGAAATTCTTACCAAAGAAAAACAATGTTGGTATGTCGAAGAGGATACCTTTTATATGTGTGATGATTATTTAGAAGAGTATAATATGATTTATGATTTAATATTAGAAAAAAAAGAAAATCAAGAAGAAACGATATAAAAAAAGAAAAGCCGAATACTTTTCTTTTTTCCTAAATTGAAAAGTGAACCGCACCACCAAGGGTGTGGTTTTTTGATA
>CAOJNP010000030.1 GCA_948439995.1 uncultured Erysipelotrichaceae bacterium
AGTGGTGTTCGCGGGGAGATTCGAACTCTCGACCGATCGCTTAGAAGGCGATTGCTCTATCCAACTGAGCTACGCGAACAAATTCTTGGACAAATAGATTATAATATATCTTCTAAAAGAATTCAAGAACTTTATGAAGATATTTTTATTATAAAACAAAAAAGAAAAGATTATGTATTAAAATTTGAAACCTTTTCTCCATTTACAAGAAAACTTACATTTTCTATATTTAATGTATCTTTTAAAGATAAAGCAATTGAATATTCGACTTCTTCTAAAATTTTATTTTCCTGAAATTCATCTAATAAATAATGGTTAAAACTTAATTTAATATCATTTTCTAAAATTTCATAATCTAAAAGTTCTGTATTAGCATTTAAATAACTCATTAAATTGGTTTGATGCATGGGTGAGCTTTTTAATCGTTCAATTATAATTTCAATTTTTTCTTTTTCATCATTGGTTATTTCTGTCACAGGTACATAATAAATTGTATTTTCATATTTTCCAACATAATAAGTTGTTGTTTTGGTAACATTTCGAAAACTAGTTAAATCATAAATTTTGTTGACACCATATTCTCTGGTTAAAACTTCTGGTAATTTACTATTACTATTAGGAAGAGTTGTTAAAAGTTCTCCATTAATATAAATTAAAATCCCTGTTACTTCTTCTATTTCAGTCAAGGAAAAAATTAAACTTTCAATTGCCAATTCGCTTTTATCTTTTGGTAATTTTAAAAATATATCGTTAAAGTCTAATTTTAAAATTCCATTTTGAATAGCAATTGTATTCAGTTTTGTTCCACTTGGTAAAACAGCTTGAAATCCATTTGGAATATAATGTGATTTGGTTCCACCAATGGTTAATAATTCAATGATTTCTCTTGCTTGATTTAAAGTGTCTTTATTTTTTATTACGACTCTGGTTCTAGAAACATAGTCTTTTGGATCTAATAAATAAATAGCAGATTGAATTGGAATTTCTGTAGTCGTTTGGTGGTGTAATTCGGTTTCAATTTGATTTGGAAATACAGAAATAATAACGAAGATAAAAAAAGCAATAGATGCTACCATTATTCTTCTTATCGCACTTTTTCGTAACATAGAATCACCTTAATAAAGAATATGTTAAGGAAAAAGAACTAGAACTAAAAAAAGTCCTTTCCAAGACTTTTTATTACAATGTAATTTCACCTAATTTTAACAACTCAACAACTGCTTGAGCTCTTCCTTTTACACCAAGTTTTTGCATGGCATTTGAAATATGATTTCGTACAGTTTTTTCACTAATTCCTAAAAAATCGGCAATCTCTTTCGTAGATTTATTCAGTACCAAAAGTTCAAAAACTTCTTGTTCTCGAATTGTTAGTATTTTTTTATTCATGACTTCCCTCACTTTCCTTGATGATTATTTTTCGGTCTCATAATATTTTATGATATTAAAAAAATGGTGTGAGAGAATATGCCTAAAAAACTACTTTTGGAATTTTACCGTAATATACATTTTCTTATCATATAATGATTGGATACTACGAATAATATTATTTGCTTTTTCGACATCATGTTCATTTGATTCAACAACAATACTAATTTGATCATTTTGAACTTTTACAAAACTATTAAGTTGAAATTCTTTTTTTATTTTTTCTTCTAATTCTTCTTCTTTTCCTTTTTTTGCATTCAAAGCCATCAACTGATCATAGGCATCATTTTTTTCTTGCAATGTTGCTGCATCGTCTAATAAAATTGTTTGCAAATCATTCATTTCCTTTAACATTTTTTCTTCTTCACTAACTCGTAAAGCTACTAAAATACTAGATTCTTCTACATTTACATTTGCGACTTGAGAATTATCCGTTGGTGGATTATTATCCAAGATAGAGGATAGAGTATCATCGCTCATCGTAACATAATAAATACTAAGTACTAAAATTAAACTAAAAAGAGTTACAAACCACAGTCCTTGTTTATTAATCATTTTATCCCTCCATAGACTTACTAAAATATATGTAAGTATATTGATTTTATTACATGAAAAGAAAGTGATGTGTTATAATAAAAAAGAGTCTGTAGGTGAAATCATGCATAACATTGCTATGATCATAATGAATTTTATGTTATTTAGTTTATTTGGTTACATTGCTGAAATGACAATGTGCATTATTGTAGACCGTAAAATTACCAATCGTGGATTTTTATGTGGTCCGATTATTCCCATTTATGGAGTTGGAAGCCTTTTTTTAATTCTATTATTGGAACCATTTAAAAATAATCCAGTTATTGTTTTCTTCTTTGGAATCATTATTACGACCACGATTGAATATATTACAAGTTACTTATTAGAAAAAATTTTTCATAATCGTTGGTGGGATTATAGTCAGAATAAATTTAATTTAAATGGACGAATTTGTTTATTAAATTCTTCTTTATTTGGAATCGGTTCTTTAGCCATTTTGTACTTAGCTAAACCGATTTTTCACGATTTTTTAGGTCAAATTAATCAAACAGCCTTAATTGTGATGGCTTTCATTTGCTGTTTTCTTTTTGTACTAGATGTGATTTATTCTTGCGTAGTAGCTTATAATTTAAGAAATCAAATAATTCTTTTTAGTGAATTAAAAAATGAGAAAATTGCTAAAATTCCTGGCATGTTAGAAAGAATGATTAAAAAAAGAATTAAAAAAATAAAAAGATATCCAAAACGATTATTAAAAGCGTTTCCTTATTTAAAATTAAGTAATGAAAAAGAATTTGAAATAATAAAAAAATTACAATCTTCTAAAAAAAAGAAAAAGAGACAAAAAAAATAACAAAACAATTGTTATTTTTTTATTTGTCTTTTCTTAAAAAATAGTAAATCAATTGTAGATTTTGTTACTATTTTGAATATAAATCTTAAAATAAAATTTTTTTTAATTAGAAAAAAGGAAATGAAACTCTTGAGATGTAATAAGGTAATGAGGGAGTAAAAAAGATGTTAAAACGTGTCATTGTAAAACAACAAGATCATAAAGATTGTGGCCTTTGTTGCATTCAATCGATTGTAAAATATTATGATGGTTATGTTCCCATTGAAAAAATAAGAAAAGATACCTTTTCATCAAAAAGAGGAACAAGTGCTTTTCATATTGTGGAAACATTAAAAAATTATGGTTTTGATGCATATGGAACAAGAATCAAAAAAGATCAATTTAAAAAAGAAAACATTCCTTTACCTGCTATTGTTCATGTAGTTTTAGAAAAAGAATTAAATCATTATATGGTATTATATGAAATTAGAAAAGATAAACTTATTTTAATGGATCCTAGTTGTGGTAAAAAATCAATGAGTTATACAGATTTTTTTTGGATATGGTCAGAAGTTGCAATTATTACTTATCCCAAAAATAATATTATTAGTTATCCAAAAGAAAGTAATATTATTTTATTGATGTTTTCTTTTTTGGGAAAAAATAGAAAGCAATTTTTAAGTTTTATATATTGTTCTGCCTTATTGTCTATAATAACTTTAATCAATGCTTTTTTTCTAAAAATTGAATTACAATTTTTAAATCAAAAAGCAGAAAATATGATAATCGGAATATGTTTTTTCATTCTTTTATTTTTTCAAATTTTAATAAAGAAAGGAGTTTTGAACGAAGAAAAAAATTTGAATAAAAAATTAGAATTTAATCATACTTCCAATTATTTAGAACATCTTTTAAATCTTCCTCTAAGTTTCTATAATGGTCGTGAAATTACTGATTATTTTACGCGATTTTGGGAAATATCTGATTTAAAATATCTGTACACAAATATTTTAAAAAATGGATTGATCATCTTTGGTACCATCATAATATGTTTTTGGCTTTTATTTTTAAAAAATAAAACATTTTTTCTTTATTTTCTAGGTATATTCCTTCTTTTTTCTTTCTATCTTTTATTAAATCATAAAAAATGCGAACAACTAGAACAATTGTGGATTGAAGATCAAAATCGGTTTTCTAAAAAATTAATATCAGATTTAGAAAGTTTTGAAATATATATTCATTTAAATCAATTAAAAAATTTAAAAGAAAAAATAGATAATGAATGGATTCATTTTTTGCGTACAAAAGAACAAATAGAATCTTTTCATATAAAATATCAAAATTTTTATTACATATTAAAAGAAGGAAGTCGTTTTCTTTGCTTGATATTAGGTTTCACCGCAATTTCTAATCGCAATTTAGAGTTAATTGATTTTTTTCTACTGGAAAGTATTGGCATGAATTTATTAAACTCATTAGAACAATGGAGTGGAATTTTCCCAAAGGTCCATTATTTTAAACATATTTTAAGAAAAGCATATGATTTTTTATGGCTTGATCAAGAAAAGTTTGAGCATGAAAAAGAAATATTTGAACTAGGTGATTTAAAATTAAAAGATGTTACTTATTCTTATAATCAATATAATTATGCTTTAAAAGATTTAAATTTATTGATTCCAAAATATACTCATATTTTGCTAATGGGGAACAGTGGTTGTGGCAAAAGTACATTATGTAAAATTTTAACAGGGATATTAAATCCTACTTATGGAGATATAAAAATTGGGAAAATAAATATAATGGATTATTCTAAAAAAACAATTCGAGATAATATAGCTTATTTATCTCAAAGAAGTAATTTAATATTGGGAACAATCAAAGAAAATATTATCATGAATCGTCCATTTGATATGGCAAAATTTTGTACAATCTGTGAAATATGTCATATTGAAGAAATTGTACAAAAAAGACCTTTGCGTTATGAAACTATTATTTCTAATCAAGAAAATAATTTATCAGGAGGAGAAAAACAACGTATTATGTTAGCAAGAACTTTAATTTCAGAAGCAAATATTTATTTGTTTGACGAATCACTAAGTGAAGTAGATGAAAAATTAGAAAAAGAGATAATCAAGAAAATTCGTGAATTTTTGAAAGATAAAACTATTATTTACATTAGTCATAAAAATTACAAAACCTTATTTGATAAAATGATTAAATTAGAGGATACAAATGAACGAGTCCTTATTTCTTAATAAAATTAGTTATCAAAATGAGCAAGAAAAAAATCCCAATTATTTTTTTTGGATTAGTATTATCATTACGATTTTATTAATCATTACATCTAGCATTTCGGTTCGTTTATCAATAAAAATAGCAACAATTTATAATGAAGAAACAAATACTTTAGAAATGATGTGGGATTATGAAAAAGTAAATCAGTTAAATCAATTTGAAAAAATAAAGATAGATGAAGTAGAGCATTCCTTTCATATTTTAAATATGAGTGAAATAAAAGTAATGAGAGAAACAAATTGGAATTATCAAATAGTGGAAATAGAGTCACCTAAAATTTATCATAAAAATCAAGTTGTTTATATTTTGCTATGCGATAAAAAAGAAAAAATAATTAAAAAATTAAAAAAAATAATTATAGGAGGTTAAATGAAAAAATTGAATACAGAAGAATTATTAAAAATAGAAGGAGGAAGTGGTGGTGGATTACTTATTTTGGGATTAATCGCACTGGGAACTATTATTGCAGGAATTATCGACGGTTTTACAAGACCACTAGCTTGTCATGAATAAACTTTCGAATGAAGAATTAATATTTGTAGTAGGAGGAAGTGCAAATACTTTAACAGCTAGTTTTTTAAATGCGATTTCAAAATGTCTTGATAGTTTATTAGAAGTAGGTAGAAGTATTGGTTCTGCTCTTCGAAGATTAAGCTCGCAAAATCTTTGCTCATAAACTTGAAGAAATAAAAAAAACATAATATAATGAAATAGAATAAAAGGAGGATAACCTATGAAGCAAAAAAATGGATTTATAGCTGTTTCAATGATTTACTCCTTTTTTTTAGTTTTTTTAATGATTGTTCTTGCATCTTCTGCAAAAAATGCCCAAACAAGGCAATTATTACGAACTATAAAAGAAGATGTGAAAGAAGAACTAAATCAAAAAGAATTTATTGTAATTCATTTGCCAAAAGAAGAAGAATATCAAATAAGTCAAGAAATTGATTTTGTAGGAGATATTTGGCAAGTTGTAGAAAATAAAACAGATAGTGTAGTTTTAGTATTAAAAAGAGAATTAAATACAAAAGAAATCTTAGAATCTTTAGAAGCAGAAATGGACAATGAAACTTTTTTTGGTGAAATGTGTAATGAAAGCTTCTGCTATGTAAAAATGTGTACTTCAAAATTCTCAAGTAAATTTTGTTATTATGAAAATCAATCAAATTACTTAAATTATCAGTGGAATAATAGTATAATAAAATATGTTTTAGAACGTTGGTTAGAAAAAAATGTAAATCTTCAAAAAATCTGTCGAGGACAATACAATCAAGAAATGGAAAAAAGAATTTGTCAAAAAGATACATTAATGGAAATGACTTTTTCAGATGGTATTTCTAGTCAAAAAGGATATATAAGAATTCCTACAAATGAAGAAATACAAAATGCTCCAACTTGGTTATCAAATAATTTAAATGCTTGGACACTTACAAAAGAAAAAGTAATAAATGGAAAAAATTATATTTATTCTTTTACAAATTCAGTGATAGCAGATGAAATAAGTATGGGAATACGTCCCGTAATTGAAGTACGAAAAAACTAGAAGTAAAATGAAAAATATGGTAATATAATAATACAAAGGAGGAAAGAAAAATGTGGTGGATTGTAGCTCTTGCTATTTTAGTAATTTTCATATTATATATCGTTTTGACTTACAATAAATTAGTAGTACTTAGAAATCGTGTAAAAGATCAGTGGGCACAAATCGATGTTCAACTAAAACGTAGATTTGATTTAATTCCGAATTTAGTAAATACTATAAAGGGATATACAAAACATGAAAGTGAAACTTTAGAAAATGTAATCAAAGCTAGAAATACTTTTTTAAGTGCTTCAACAAAAGAAGAAGAAATGAAAGCAGATGGTGAACTTACCAATGCAATTACAAAATTGTTTGCCTTATCAGAATCTTATCCTGATTTAAAAGCAAACCAAAATTTTATTGATTTACAAGAAGAATTAACCAGTACAGAAAATAAAATATCTGCATCAAGACAATTTTATAATGACACAGTATTAAATTTAAATAATAAAATAGAAATGTTTCCAAGTAATATTATTGCTGGAATGTTTCATTTTAAAAAAGAATCTTTCTATGAAGTAAACGAACAAGAAAGAGAAAATGTAAAAGTAGAATTTTAAGCTTACAAAAGTAAGCTTAAATCTTTTTTAAGGGGAGCTTATGAAAAAAATATTATTTTTAATTTTTAGTTTTTTAATTTTTTCCAAAGTTAATGCAACATCTGTAAATTATAATATTACTAATTTTTTTATCGATGCTACTATTTTGGAAAATGGTAATATGGAGATGAAAGAATTAATTGTATTAGATGGAACATTTCATGGTTATGTAAGAGAATTGGAATATAAAAATCCCAAATTAAATAGTTATACACCAGGTGAAATCAACTTTTCAAATAGTGCTATTTATAATGCAAAAGGGATCAGCAATGTAAAAGTTTCAACCAGAAATGTTACCAATGAAGAAGTGACCTATGAAACATTTCAAAAAGTATTTACTCCTCTAATTCGATCATTAAATGATAAAACAGCAAAAGATGGAAATTTTCTTTTTCATAATGACGAAGATATTTTAAGCTATAAAATGTATCAAAGTGCGGATGATGAAACAATTGCCTTTTTCATTTCTTATACGATTGAAGATGTAATTGTAATGCACGAAGATGTTGCAGAATTATATTGGAATTTTATAGGTACAAATTTTACAGATAAAATTTCTAATTTACAAATTCAAGTACATTTACCAAAAATAGATCTTTCGGAATCATTTCATTTTTGGGCACATGGAGATATTACAGGAGAAATTGATTCTTATGACAGAAAAACAATTCTTGCTTCCATGAAGTCATTAGATAAAAATACGGTAGTAGATATTCGTACTACTTTTGATAAGAATTTCATTACATCCAATACGCTTAGACATTCTAACGAAATTGCTTTAGAAGAAATTTTAAAAATTGAAGAGAAAAGAGCAGAAGATGCGAATAAACAAAGAGAATTTATTCGGGCTATACGACACTTTGCTGAAGTAATGACTTATATTTATTATAGTGCTTTAATTGTAATTTGGTTTTATATTTATTTTCAATTTGACCGAGAATATAAAAGTGATTTTCAATCGAAATACTATCGTGAATTCACCGGTAATTATAATGTAGAAATAATTGATTATCTAATGAATAAAAATATCTCACCTAATGCTATGAGTGCTTCCATTATGAATATGATTTATAAAAAAAATATTGAAGTAGAAGAACTTCCTACAGAAAATAAAAAACAGAAAAAATATAAATTTATTTTAAAAAATAATGACAAAGTAACAGATACCGAACAAATTTTATTGGATTTTCTTTTTGAAAAAATTGGAAAAGAAAATTCATTCACAACTACAGATTTAGAAAAATATGCTAAATCATCAAGAACCTGTGAATCGTTTTCAAAAAGTTATCATGAATGGAAAAATTGTGTCATCAAAGATGCTGAACAAGAAAAATTTTATGAAACCAATGGAATCCCAATTGTGGTAGGAATATTAGCTCTTTTAGTCTCGATTTTGATCTTTTTAGTAGTTGTGTATTACCATATTGATTTAATATCATCTTATTTTCTATTACCAGTTGGCATCTTATTTTTATTTTATACTCTCTTAATCAAAAAAAGAACTCGAAAAGGAAATGAAGATTATTTAAGATGGAAAGCATTTAAAAATTTTTTAAATGATTTTGGCAATTTTAAAGTAAAAGAGTTACCAGAAATTATTTTATGGGAAAAATACTTAGTATATGCAACTGTTTTTGGATTAGCAGATTCCGTTGAAAAAAGTATGAATGTGAAAATAAATGAGTTGAAAGAATTTACAGGAACTACGATTTATTCCAATTGGAATCCTTTATACGATTGGCACCTATATCATATTATCAATCACTCTGTACACACTGCTTTTTCAAGTAGCATAGTGGCAAGTCAAGCAAACGCCAATTCTAGAAATAGCAATGGAAGTGGTTTTGGTGGAGGATTTTCAAGTGGATCTGGCTTCGGCGGAGGCGGTGGCGGAGGTCATGGTTTTTAAGCACAATAGTGCTTTTTTTCTTGAGTTTTAAATTAGGGTATGTTATAAAAAAATAGGTGATATTATGTTTCAAGAATTTAAAAAATTCATAAAACGTGGAAATGTAATGGATTTGGCAGTAGGAGTCATAGTTGGAGGTGCTTTTTCTAGCATCGTAAGTTCACTTGTAAATAACATTTTAACTCCCTTATTGGGAATTTTCCTTGGAGGGATTGATTTTAGTTCTTTATCAATAAAAGTAAAAGATGCTACCATATATTATGGAAGTTTCATACAAAGTATTATTGATTTTTTAATTATTTCGTTTTGCATTTTCATAATGATTAAAATGATAAATAAAATCTTTTCCATTTCCAAAAAAGAATCGACAAAAAAAACAAAATCAGAAGACATTATTCTATTAGAAGAAATTAGAGACTTATTAAAAAAAGAAAAGAATCCAAAAAAGCGTATATCAACGAAAAAAGAAAAATAGAAGAAGAGTACCTATCCCTTCTTTTTTAATTGTAAAAAATATGTTACAGTTATATAGATGGTGGGTAAAATGCAAATATTAATTAACAATAATTTAATTGATGTAGAAATTATAGCAAAAAAGAATAAAAATATTTATATGCGTTTTGTAAATTCCAATAAAATTTTGGTTACTTGTAATCGCTTTATATCCGAAAAACAAATCATGAAAATATTAGAAAAAAATATAAAATCTTTAGAAAAAATGCAAATACGCAAAGCAAAAGAAGAAAATGATGATCAATTTTTTATTTATTTAGGAAAAAAATATAAAAAAGAATGGGATAAAACTTCGAAAAATCCTCAATTTATAGATGAAAGAATTAAAATAAAAGATGAAAAGGCTCTAGCATTATTTCAGAAAAAAGAATGTGAACGAATTTTTAAAATGGAATTGGAAAGAATTTTACCTTATTTTTCAAATATTCCAAATTTTACTTTAAAAATTCGTTTCATGAAAACAAGATGGGGTGTAAATAATAATGGAAGTCATACCATAACATTAAACAGTGAATTAATTAAAAAAGATTTGGATTTAATTGATTATGTGATCATTCATGAACTGTGTCATTTTTATGAACCAAATCATAGTAGTAATTTTTGGAGACATGTTGAAGAATATTATCCAAAATATAAAGAAGCAAGAAAAAGATTACGAGGTTAAAATGAAAATAGAATCATTACAAAATAAAAAAGTTAAAGAATGGACTAAATTAAAAGAAAAAAAATACCGTGATGAGAAAAATGTTTTTTTAATTGAAGGAGATCATTTGATAAAAGAAGCAGAAAAAGCGAATTGTATTCAAGAAATAATTGGTTTAGAAAGTGAAAAAGCTGATTATAATGTTACCATAGAAATCATGAAAAAAATAACATCTCAAATCACTCCACCAAAGATGATAGCAGTATGTCAAAAAATACAAGAAAAAGAACCGTTCGGAAACATTCTAATTTTAGATGCTCTTCAAGATCCTGGAAATTTAGGAACCATTATTCGAAGTGCAGTTGCATTTTCCTATGATACCATTATTTTAAGCGAAAATTCTGTAGATTTATATAATGAAAAAGTAATACGCTCTACTGAAGGAATGCTTTTTCATATTAATATTATAAGACGAAATTTAAAGGAAGTATTGCCAAAATTAAAACAAATGGATTATCAAATATATGGAACAAATGTTGTAAAAGGGAAAAAAATATCAGAATGTCAATTTAAAAAGAAAAAAGCAATTTTAATTGGAAATGAAGGAAGAGGGGTAAGAAAAGAATTTCAAACATATTTTGATGAAACAATTTACATACCAATGAATCAAAAATGTGAATCGTTAAATGCAGCCATAAGTGCAAGTATTATAATGTTTGAAAGTGAGAAATGAAAATGGATTGGATTTATTTAGGGAAAATTGTTAATACGCATGGAATCAAAGGAGAACTTCGCATTTTAAGTAATTTTGAAAAAAAAGAAAAAGTATTTCAACCAAACTTTCCAATTTATATTGGAAAAGAAAAAAGAAAAGAAAGCATAGCAACTTATCGTACTCACAAAAATTTTGATATGATCTGTTATGAAAATATTAACAATATCAATCAAGTAATAGAAGATAAAGGAAAAAATATTTATATAAAAAGAGAAGATTTATTACTAAAAAAAGACGAATATTTATTAGAAGATCTAATTTCTTTTCAAATCATAGAAGAAGAGAAAGTTCTTGGAAAAGTAATTGATATTGTGTATAATAAAGCTGGAATTTTATTGATGGCAATAAGTTTAGAGCAAAAAAAGTTTTATATTCCAAAAAATAATGCATTTATTTTAAAAATTGATTTTGAAAAGAAAATCATAAAAACTAAAAATGCTCAAGGATTGATATTATGAAAATAGACATTTTAACTCTTTTTCCAGAAATGTTTACTGGATTTTTAAATGAATCCATAGTTCGACGAGCCATTGAAAAGCAATTAGTAGAAATTAATATTATTAATTTTCGATCCTTTTCTAAATTAAGTAATCATCAAGTAGACGATACACCTTATGGCGGCGGTGGGGGTATGGTCCTTCGTTTAGAGCCTTTAATCGATGCAATTGAATCCATTCAAAAAAAAGATTCAAAAATTATTTTATTATCTCCAGAAGGGAAAACCTTTCACCAAAAAAAAGCATTTGAATTAAAAAAAGAAAAACATATCATTTTAATCTGTGGACATTACGAAGGCTTTGACGAACGAATTCATGAATTTATTGATGATGAAATATCGATTGGTGATTATATCTTAACAGGAGGGGAATTACCAGCCATGATTGTTACAGATAGTGTGGTAAGACTAATTGATGGTGTAATTAAAGAATCCTCTTATCAAAATGAATCATTTCAAAATCAATTGCTCGATTATCCAACCTATACTAAACCAGCAGTTTTTCGCGGATATGAAGTTCCAGAAGTATTATTAAATGGTAACCATGAAAAAATAAAAGCATGGAGAAAAGAACAGCAACAGAAAAAAACAGAAACAAAACGTCCCGACTTATTAAGAGGTGAAAGTCATGACTGATTATATATTAAAAAAAGACAATAAAAAGAAAAAATTAGTCAAAATAGTATTGCCTTTAGAAGGAATTCATATTAAACCAAAATTAAAACATCATAAATCGTTAATCACTGTAGAAGAAATAATTATAGTTCATTCTGACTTAAAAAAGAACTTGATAATCAAAAAATTTAATCGAATGTATCGAAAGTTATTTGCGATTATGTTGGATGTTACAGAAAGTAGCGATTCCAGTTCTTCTGATTGTATTATTGCTTTAAATGAAGTTAGCAAAATTCAAGGAATGATACAATTAGAAATGGAAAAAGAGTTAAAGAAAAAAGATTATGAAAAATTAGAAAAGAAGTTAGCTTTAATAGAAGGAAAACTACAAAATAAATTATTAGAAATACGAACCAATAATATGTTAAAAAATATGATAAATAAACCAGTGGAATATGAAGAAGAATTAGGAAGAGGAAGATAAAAAGCAAAAAGTATATCAATTATCTTGAAATAAAGGTAAAGAAAAGAAATTACATATTTTCATTTTATGATTTAAAAAGTTAAAATTACTTGCAATATAAGCATAAAATATGATATATTTAGAAAGATTTAATCCGCTGAAAATATTTTAAGATTAAAGAAAAAAAGAAAGGAAATGATTTATATTATGAATCTCGTAGACAAAATTAATCAAAAACATTTAAAAAAAGATATCCCAGAATTTCGTGTAGGAGATACTGTACGTGTTGATGTCTGGGTAAAAGAAGGAAAAAAAGAAAGAATTCAAGCCTTTGAAGGATTAGTAATTGCAAAAAAAGGCGGAAGCATTTCAGAAACATTTACAGTTCGTAAAAAAAGTGGTAGTGTTGGTGTTACAAGAGTATTTCCAGTTAATTCACCTGCTATTGATAAAATTACAGTCACAAAACATGGAATGGTTCGTCGTGCAAAATTGAATTTCATTAAGAATATGAGAAAAGAATACAAAGTAAAAGAACGTAATGTCACTGTAAAAAACGAAGAATCAAAAAATTAGGAATTTTTTTCCTAATTTTTTTGTTAAAAAGAAGACAAGCAACTTTGAAAATAAAGGAAGATAAGATATAATTAAAAAAGAAGGAGACTATATATGAAATGGGTAAAAGAAATTATTCCTTATGCGGTAATATTAATTGTAGTTATTTTAATTAGAACCTTTATTGTGACACCAATAAAAGTAAATGGATCCAGTATGTATAATACTTTAGAGGGAAATGAAATTATGCTTTTATGGAAACTAAGCAATATAAATCGTTATGATATTGTAGTTGCAAAAACACAAAGCGATACATTAATAAAAAGAGTTTATGCATTTCCAAATGAGACAATTGAATGTAAGAATGGGAAAATATATATTAATGACAAAGAAATAAAAGATCCATATGCATTTGGAGAGACAGAAGATTTTAGTAAAGTTACTTTAAAAGAAAATGAGTATTTTATTATGGGAGATAATCGTTTTGTTTCACTCGATAGTAGAAAAATCGGTCCCGTTACAAAAGACAGAATTGAAGGGACAACAAAATTTATTTTATTTCCTTTTCATAAATTTGGAACAATAAAAGAAAAATAATCGACAAAATTCGACAAATATAAACTGGTTGATTACAATTTAATTGAACCCTTTAGCAAACCATATAAATAAAGAAATTTCACAAATTTAGATCTTGCACATTTTCATTAAAAGATAGGAAAAATATAGTGATTTTGATGTTAGTTTTGATAGGAATTAGGTAGGTGATTACGACATTTAAGAACATAGAAAAGAGGCAAATATATGACAAACAAAATAATTGAAGTTCAAAATATTAAAGTGAACATAACAAATATAAATGATAGCGATTATATTTGTATTTCTGATTTTACCAAATTTAAAGAAGGAAAATCCACAT
>CAOJNP010000031.1 GCA_948439995.1 uncultured Erysipelotrichaceae bacterium
AGAACAAATTATTTACAGTCCAGATTATAACATTAAGTATACCATATTTTTCTTTTTCTTTATATTATTTTCTTATTATTTCTAAGTTTTAAATATGAAAAAAAGCACAAAAAATATGCTTTTAATTTAATATTCTTTTTCTACACCCCATGCTTCTGAAGCAGGTCCATCACATTCTTCTGACATTGGGTTTGAAATACATTTTCTACAAATTTCAAAATCTTCTTTCAAGTTTGATGTAAAACTTCCTACAAGTCCCATCAATAAACCTACAATAGTAGGAATAAAGAAAATACAAATAGCAGATACTGAACGGAACATTAAAGATTTTGTAGCTTTTTTAATTTCATCATCTTTAGAAGCAATAACAGCTTTTCCTAAATCAATCATACCAAAAATAATTAACAAAATTGGAATTACAATTTTAAAAACCATTAAAACATAACCAACAGTTTGCCAAACATTTGCAGAACCTGCACAAAATCCAGCTTCTGATCCAACGATAACTTCTTCCATTTTATACACTCCTTCTCTTAATTCATAAAATCATTGTAAAATTTTAGACGTCATTAGTCAAGATATATTGACACTTTTAAAGTAAACTATTTAAAAATATTAAACAATTTATTTCCTTTTTCTGGTTCTCCACTCTCTAAACGAACAAAGCCCATTTTTATTAACAATTCATCTAAAATAGCATGATAATCTAATTTATCATCTAAATATGGAATATTAAAATAAACTTTACTACGAGATTCATATTCAAAATCTCTTACATCCATTTCACTTAATACACTACGATTAAGTAAAAGTTTTTTATCTTTCATTTTTTCAAAAGCTTTTCGATCTTTTCGAATTAATTTATTTAATTTAATTAAACCTGGTTCAATTAAATAAATTACTTCATTACAAGAACTCACAGGACCTTTGTCATTTAAATCTACCAAAATCACTTCATGATTGGCATGACTTGCTATAAACGCTGGTAAATCTGTACTTGTCGTATGATATAATGTTTTATCATTCAAATAAATAAAGTCATTATGATCAACTTCTGCTGCAATCACATCATATTTAGTAGCTAATTGTTTCTTTAATAAATAAGTAAGAGTTGTACTTCCAGCATGCTCAGTCATATTTTTAATTCCGATAACACGTAAAGCAATGCCACTTCCAGAAGAATTAGTTTCATCAGAGGAATTATTGGAACTAGATTGCGTAGCTTTAAAAGGTTCAAAAGAACCTACTCCATTTAATTGATGATAGGAAGCCACATCTTTATAGGAATTGGGATTATCAATTAAAAACTTAACTGCGTCAACATTTCTAGTAAAATTATAAATTCCCATCGAAACAAGTTGTGATAAATATCTTGGACTATTGACAATTTCAGAATCATCTAACAATAGAATAATTTTATTCATATCCATATTTACAGATAATTCTTGAATTACTGCAATATTTTGATAATCTTGAATTGCAGTGACATCCAATATCATTTTATTAAAATAAAAATTAGTAAATCTTGAAACAATTTCTTCAACTGGAAAAACTCCATTTAATTTTTTTAATATATCAATATCCAAAGTATCTAATAGCGAATCATATTTATTAGAAACAATTACATTCATTTTTTCTCTCTCCTAACTCAAAATTTCTGGTATATCATCATTCGGAAAATTAATATCAATTGTGGTACCATTTACTCGAAAAGTAAACAAATCCCCTACAAATGGTAAATTGAATTGAAAGAAAGTAATAATTTCGTAATTAGCACGATCATTATAAGTATCACTACTTGTATTATTTCGTTTCACACAATAATAATACTTTTGATTTCTTCCCGCTGGATCAATATTCGTACTATTTAAATTATTAACCCCATAATATCCTTCTTCACAAGACCCCATTGTTTGATAATTATAATATCTTAAATAATTATTAATAATTTCAATGCTTCCTTCTTTTTTAGAAGAAACACCTTCATATTTTTCAATTATTGTTACCACTTCATTTTTTATTTTATACGCTTTTGTATAATTTACACTTAAAGCTAAAAAAGCAACGAAAATAAGCATGAAAATGATGACAAGTTGCAATATCCATGTTGCACCAATTGATTCTCTCAAAGTATCACCTACTTACACTAAGTAACTTCGTATCGCCATTCAAACGAAAATTAAAAACATCATGGAAAACAGGTAAATCAAGTTGATAAAAAACAACAACGCGATAATACGCCATAGATGGTAATTCATTAACCTCCTGTGGTTGATAATGATTCGTTTCCACTTTTGCAATACAAAAAGCAGGATTATTAGAATCTAAATGTCCATCACGATTAAAACCAACATAAGAAAATACATCTCCAGATATTGGATCTCGAAAGACATCTGGACACGTTCCAGTAGTTCGATAAGATCGATCACTTAAAGCTTGTACAATCTCTATTAATGCTGGATCTTCACTATCAATATCATCCAAATCAATTCCATTATAGCGCTCAATTGCATTAAGCATGGCACTTTTTACACCAAATGCTTTGGACTGATTAATTGTTAAACACATAAATCCAGTAAAAAGAAGAATGAAAAAAACTACAATTTGAAAGATCCATGTTCCACCAATGGCTTCTCTCATGTTTAAATCACACTCCTTTTATCCTTTCCAAACACATGTAAATGTATTTGTTTTATTTCCGTTTTCATCTTGATAATAACAATTTACTGTTCCGTCTTGATTTGGCCTATTTTCACAAATAGCATCGCTACATTTTGTATTACTAGCCATATTATTTTTGATAAGCGGCCATATGATAAAATAGAAAAAAGCCGTGAGAATTGCTACAACAATTACAACAAAAATAGTCATGTTTAATTCCCCTGTGGCTTCTTTCATATCAAACCCTCCATTTTATTCTTTTAATCTTGATTATTATTTGGACAAGTTACTTCTTGTACAGCACCAGTTTCATCTGTATAATCACAAGTACATGTTTTACCATTACATTGACAATTAAATGCATTCGAACATTTTGTACTATTAATAATATTTGTTTTAATACTTGGCCATATAAATGCATAGAAGAATGCTGCTACTGCTGCAATGGCTACAACAGTTACTACAGTCATATTTAATTCTCCAGTTGCCTCTTTCATATATTAATTCCTCCTTACTCTAATCATTATTATAACTTTTTTATGACAAAATATCAATTTATTTTACATATTCATTAACATCAGAACTGCTAAAATTAATAAAACCATCACTCCCAAACCAGTTGCAATTAGCATATGCATGGTTTTACCTTCCATTTTTTCCAAACGTTCTTTATATTTTGTCTCTCTAGCTTTCTGTTGTAAATTTGATATTGTTTTAGAAAAAGCAAGCAATTGTTCTTGTTTATGTTCTTGACGCCCTAAACTCAAACGATACAACAAACGCATCATACGCATGGAGTCTCTAACTGGGTATGTTTTTGCAAAATTCATATAAGGATCAATACGATCATTACCTGCATTAATTTCATTAATTAATTCTTGTAATCCTTCTTTAAATATAGAAGGCGCATCTTCAATCGACTTACCAAGTGCTACTGGTACAGTATAATGCTGAATTAAAATTTCTAAACTCTTTAAATAATGTGGCAACATCGAGTCAATTTCATGTAAATGTAATTTGTAATATTTTTTTAAATTAGAATAATCCATTTTAAATACCAAATAACCACCAACTAAAGAGAAAATTAGAGTGATATAAGTTAAATTTCCAATAAAGAAACAAACTAGAACTAAAATTGTAATTAGTCCATTTCGAATTCTTTTATTAAATAAGAAATCTGGATTGACACTATCACCATACTTTGCCTTTACATAAAAATCATAATCGCTTTCTTTCATTTTACGAAAATATACTTCATTATCTAAAACAAAGCGATTGGCACTAATTCTTCCTGTATAATTTAATAGAAAAAAGATAATTAATCCTAACGCAAATATTTCGAAATACATAATTATTCCACTCCCACATCTTCATGATAAAATTTTTCTCCTGTTACTAAAAAATAACAGTTAATAATGATAATCAGGTGGAGTACCAATTGAACATACCACATGTCTAATAATTCGATATAACTATCCGTTCCTAATAAAAATTGCATCGCCATAACTAACAAAAATAAAGCTAAACCAAATGTCACAAAGCGTTTATGAAAATCGGCACGATCCATTTGATCTCTGTAAACACCTTCTACCAATGCATCAATATCCATAGACATATTTTCTAAAGCTTCTCCGGAATCTTTGGCACCTTCTTTTGTAATTTGTAAAAACAATTGATTCATATTTTTTACCATATAATAAGGATATTTCTCATTAAAATAGATAACAGATTCATCAATAGTTCCATTTTGATAAGACATATCAATCATAGTTTTTACATCGGTTAAAATAGGATCTTCCAAAATTCCAGAATCTCTAACACCTTCTAAAGATTTGACAAAACTTTGTGTTGTATTAAATTCCATAATAACATTGGTTGTATAAATTTGAATTTGTTCAAAAATAAACTCACTATATGCTTTTTTGCAACGTAAATATGCCAAATAAGGAATAAAGGCCACCGCTATTATTGCATACATGATTGCAAGAATTATATTATAAAAATATAAATATGAAATGCCTCCAGCTACTCCCGCAAACACAATAATTTGAGTTGCATATTGTTTCGCTGTATATTCTTGACCTAGTTCTTTTGTTTTTGATCGTACTTCCTTAAAACTATAAGGTGCATATTTATTATAAGCACCGGATACTTGTGTAATAAAGAAACGATAAACATTCTCACCATTATTCATTCGATAAGATATTACAAATACAGCAATGATAATTAGAAGAATTAGTTCCATAAGCTAGTACCTCGTTTCTACAATGTTTCCATTGCATTATTTTGAATCGTGACACTATGATTTCCATTCAAATGGAAAATGTCATCATCTAGTTCAACTCCCTGAATTCCTAAATAACCACGCAAATGTTTCGTTGGATTATTCATAACCAATTCCCCTGTTAAATTCTTTTTATAAATAATATTGACTTGAGGTTTATTTTCGTCATCAACATAAAATTCACAAATTTCCATAATTTCTCGTTGAAATCTTCCAAGCTCTTTACTCATATAACCTTTTACGTAAATTCCAATTTGAACATATCGATGGATCGTTGTTAAAAACTGATCTACATCTAAATTAGATTCCAATAAACTAAACATACGTAAAGGAATTAAACTTGCTTTATCGGAATGGATTGTAGAAATAATATGATGTCCTGAAGAAATAGAATTACGAACCGCTGTAACAGCTTCCGCACTACGAACCTCTGATAATAAAATCCAAATCGGATTTTGACGCATACAAGTGACCAATACATCGCTATAACTTGCAATGTTATTTGTTTTCATCGCGACAATATCACGATGTGGAAAAATCTTGTCCAAATGAAGTTCTAACGTGTCTTCAATCGTAATAATTTTTTCATTATCATAAGTATTACTTGCTAAATATTTTACCAATTCTGTTTTTCCAGAACCAGTTTCTCCACTAACTATAATATTGGCATGACCATGAACACATTGAATTAAAAAATCATGCAAATCTGAAGTAATATATTGCTCATTAATTAATTTTTCTTTATTCAAACGAATTTTTGCTGGAGTTTTACGTATAACACAAGCAATTCCATTCGTTGCAATCGAATCATGGATAAAATTAAGACGCAACTCTGCACTCTCTGCATCCAAAAAGGGATGTGCCATATTAAATGTTTTTCCCATTACATTTGCACATTGAAATGCTAATTTTTCCAAAAGAGGATTATTAATATCTGGTCGATTTACTTGATAAACACCTTTATCTAAAGTTTTAAGCCAGATCTGACCATTATTACTATAAGAAATATCGGTAATATTATCTTCTTTTAAAAAGTCAGTAAGTGGACCAAAATCAAGCTGTGAAAAAACAGCATCATTCATTTTATCATCCCCTTTTATTGAATGTTATTATTATTTTCATCATTATTTGAATTATTATCTGTAGTTGCATTATTTAATAAATCATCTGGTAATGCAACAGACTTTGATAAGATAAAATCACGAATATACATACTAGAAACCAATGTTTCTCCAGGATTAGCAGAATATGATGCATTTCTTGGTACTGGAATAATTTCAACACTACTTCCAGAAATATATTGTGCTTTTTTAAGCAAACTAAACATTTCATCTGGTACCGCAAATACTAATACAGATGGTACACGAGATTCACTTGATGTTTCAAAAACATGTTGTCCAGAACTATCTCGTACATCCAATACTTCAATACTTTCAATTAATTTTCCAAAAATAATTTTTCTTCCATCATCTACGCCTTTAAAATACAAATCAATATAATTACCAGGATAAATAGAATTTCCATAAGTTGTATTAATATCAACATTTAAATTAAATACTGTATAACCATCTTTAATATTACTGATCGCGTAATCCGGAGTAGAAGCTTTATCTACCACTTGATCTGAATAAAATAAACCATTTGCTGGAATCGCATTTCCATATTGAATTTGTTTCCCAATTAATTGATTTGCAGATTTAATCAAGTTTGGACTTTTCTTTACCACTTCACTAGAGATATTCATATAACCAATATCTTCCGAAGTAATCTCATGACGAGAATCCAATCTTACCTTTGCATAAGGCACCTGAACTGGAGTTGTAGCTTGTTTTACTCGCCAATTATAACCGATATATAAAACAAGTATCCCTGCAATTACTCCTACGATTGTAACAGTATTTTTGTTACTTAAAAATCTTTTTACTGTAGTCAACACATTTCCCATTTTTATTCCTCCTTTTTTATTCTGCAGCTGCAGTTCCAGATGTCTCTAAAATTGCATCTACTTTATTCACAATGTCAAAACTAGCTGAATCACCATTTACAATAAAATTTCCACTCTCTGTTGTAATCTTAACACTTACCTTTGGGGGAGCTTCATAAATATCATAAAATTCAATCTTATAAGTACTTAACGATACGCTTTCTGAAAATCTTCTTAAAAAATTCTCAACAAATTTTTCTCGATTCATTTTAAGTTCTTTATAAAAACGATAATAGCTATAATCAACAGCATCTACCATCGCAGCTTCTGTAACGTTTTTTACTAAATAATAATCTTGTGTATTTGTAGTAGTTACATTTGATATTAACATCATGATAACTACTACAAAGATCCCCAAAACAATAATCCAATATCCCCAAAAAGATTCTTTCATTTTAGTTCCCCCTTTCTATTTCCAAGCTGGACCCATACCGTCGCGAACAGAATATTTTGTACTCGATGTACAATAATCATTATTCGGCCATAATGTCCAGATATCATTTCGTTTATTTTCCGTAAAATATTTTGTTCCTTCACTATCTAAGAAAGCGCTAATACAATAAATATTATTATATCCATCAAGAGAATGACATTGAAGTGCATCCGTTCCATCTGGCATTTGTGTATTTAAATATCCACTAACAGTTTGGTTATATTGTCTAATATTACGCATTTGATTTGGCGTAATTGTATAAGAATATTCGGGTTCTTTGTATGCATTATCTCCTTCGTTTTGAATCAATTGTTTCGTACATTCACCCTTATCAGTATCCCAGTTTGGTCCATATTCACGGTCTGTTGGGAATAAATTATGAATGGATACGGTACGATAATAGAATCCCATTTCTTTTCCATCAAAGATACAATTTTGACAAACATAATTACAATTTCCATCTACACAATCTGGATCTTCTGTAATTTCACAATGATCTCCTACACAAACATAATCACAATCTGGACAGTTATTAATGTATTGACATACATAACCAGCTTCTAAATCAACAGCATCAAATACATTATTTGTTCCACCCATCAAACGACCATTTTGATTCGAGTCATTATATTGTCCGATATTTGAAAATTTAAAATTAAAATTAAATACACCCGTTGGAGAATTTAAAGAAACAGGTAAACAATCTTTTTCCTTACATAAAATGGTATAAAGCCCATTATCTTTATTTAACATAATTGTACCCATTGGAGTATATACAGAGAAGTTATTTTGTGGTTTATAAGTAGCAGTCGTAGTTTTTGATTTTGTTACAAATCTTGCTGATGGAATTGGACTAGTAACATTAGAACAATTACCATTTGTATCACAAGTAAAATAGTTTTGTGGTATCGTTGTATTATTTGGATTACTACATTTGTAATCGTTTCCAACTCCACCTGCAGCACAATAATTATTAGCAGAAGAACTAGACTCACTCATTTTTTGGAATTTTTTATTATATCCAGTCATATCTTGATATGGTTCATCGTATTCAAATTCGATAATTGGATCAAAAGAGAAATTATTTTCCCATCCATTGACACAAGTATTATAGTTACTAAATAGCATTTGTATTTCATTTTGTATAGGTGTAATCACATCACGATAATATTCATTCAAAGACTTGCCATCTAAAACATCACTTAATATTTCTTTTTTTACACCATCATAAGTACCATCTCTACCATTATTCTTACAACTACTTGGACGATCACTATGATGTTCTGTACCAGATGTACTTCCATCAGTCCATTTATTTGCAGGTACAGAATCACTTCCTGTACGAACACCGATAACATTACCATTACGATAAGCTTCAAAAGTGGTATAATCATAATTTTGATTAAAATATATTGTATCTTTTCCACAACCGCGTTCTTCATCAGCAATATTTTCTAATGCTTCTTTTGCCTTACTATATCGATTCATAGCATTAGCAAGTCGATCAGAAGCATTTTTTAAATCGGTTAAAAATAAGTCATAATCAATACCATCATACAATCCTTCACGATTGGCATTAACATAACAAGTACGTTTTCCAGATACTTGACTAGTAAGATTAAAATATCCACCACTTTCTGTATATTTGGCATTTGGAAGAGTAAATTGATAATCTTCGATACAACTTACTTTACAATAACGATTGGTAACAATTGTCGCTTGATCTGTCATGTTTACAGAATTATTAGCAGCATCTACACTTGCACGGTTAAACAAACAAGTTTTTAAATCGGCATTATCTTTTGTATCTTTTACAGTGTTTACAATTTCAGAATCACTATTAAATTCGCTACAATTTCCGATATAATCAATATCAGGATATCCACATGGACAATACAAAGCATATTCTTCTGGAGTTAACTTTCCAGTTTCACAACATTCATCATAAAATACTAATGGTGTAACAACTGCTCCACTTGCTCCATAAAATGTTCCATTTTCAACAACACATGTTTTACCTGGATTTACAGGTTCATTTTCACAAACTCCTGGAGCTGCTGGAGTACAATGATTTTTATCTTGAATTCCTGAATTATCACAAATATACCATTCGCCATCAATTTTCACGCAAGGATTCGATAAATGATATCTTCTTCCTCCATGAATTAGTTTACGAGAAGTATTAGCCATTTCACTAATATTGGTTCCTGTTGAACCACTACTATCAACAGCTACTAACATTCTTTGTAAATCACGATTTACTTTTGTTTTTAATATCTTCAAATTCGTTGCAGCAGAAGAAGGACTATAATAAGATAAATCAACATACACATCGTATTGATAATTACTGCTATTTGCTCTTACATCAATTTTGATAGTACCATTTCCATCATTTTCAATGATTTTAGCAGAAGCATTTCCATTTACGCCAACTATAGCATCTCCCCACCAAACAACTGGAACAGTTGAAGGTGCTGTAAATTTAACAGTATATATTTTATGATTTGAATCATTGGCATCAGTAGTAATATTAATAGAAGGCTTAAAATCTTCATTTGGTAAAAGACCAGCATCTACTAATTCTTGATATGTTTTATTACCACCAGTTTCATGATAAACACTATTACCTACTGTCGAAGCATCATAAAAAATACGTTTTGCTTCTTCAACAATTTGTCCATTGGTTCCACTAATTCCATTCCAATAAGGTTTTAAACCTCCACCAGTTTGCATTTTAAAATAATCAACGTAAGCGCCACCACCATTAAAAGATACTTCTGTGACACCTAAATTAAAGTTAAAAGAAAGCCAACGAAATACGATTTCTCCCACAGAACGGTCAAATTCATTATCTCCATTGTGAGATTGACTAAGCAAATAATAAGCTCTGGTAATTGCAACGTCTAAAGCATGTTGTTTTGATCCAACTCCAGAAATTTCACCAGTCGGATCAATCATACGCTCACATTCATAAGTTGTGCCATTTGGTCCTTTTCTACCTGGATCCAAACAATAAGCTTTTACTGTTTTACCATCTGTTGTTACATTATAATAATTAAGAGTATATTTATTGCCACCATTCAAAGTAAAAACATTAGAACCAGCTTTGGAAATTTTATAATTATCATTATCACAAACTGGACCAGCCAAAACAATTTTTGGTAAAACAAGTAAAGTAATAACTCCTAAAAAGATTTTCTTCATCATAATATTCTACTCCTTCGTTTTTTCAAAATCACGATAGTCGTTAGAACCCCTGCTATTACTACTATCCCGAATAAGGAATAGAGAATGATTTTATTCTTATTATAAAAATCTTGTAATTTTTCAAAAAAAGTTTTTTCTTTTTTTTCTTCTTCCTCTTGCTTTTGTTGCCTAACTTTTTGATATTCTTTATCAATACCTTTTTGAATTTCAGAATCAGTCGCTAAAAATGGAGCGGTAATATAATGTTGACAATATTCATAATTTGGAATTGCTTCACAATCAGAAAAAGAAGAATACATATTTTTCATTGGTGTAACAAAATCAATCGTTCGATAAAGTTCACCATTACAATTGTTTTTATTCGAATAAACTGTTACTTGATAATTAATAATTTCTGTAAGATCTCCACCAGAGAAGCTAATTTCACCATTCGTTGTATCAGAATAATGATAAGTTTTCTCCAATCCTTTATCCGAAGTAATTTTAATATAAATATCATCTGTAATATTTAAAACATATACTCGAATACGAGTAGAAAGAACATACGGTGAATCTTCTACCGCTTCTTCTTCTTTTACATCAGGTAAAACATTACCTTCCATATCTGTGACTACCCTTTTTATTTCATATCCAGTTTTTACAGTAGAAGAAAGATTATTCAGTTCTACTTGCTCATCATAATTACATGTAGATGCTGCACTTACATTTTGTATGGTAAAACAAAACAGTAATGTAAAACAGCAAAGTACAATTTTCTTTAACATTTTCATCACACCAACCTAAAATTTCACAATTTAATTGTAGCATAGTAAAATATGGATTTCAAGCTAGAACATCGTGAAAAATAGAAAAAAATGGATATTGAAAAAGATTCTAACGATCGAATTGATTTTTGTCAAGATTTATTCCATTTTCCATTTCAAAAAATACAATAATTGCGTGTATCATTATTTTATGATATATTTTAATAGGTGATAATCATGAAAAACAAACTAATTATAATAGGAGTAATTATTTTAATTGTCTTATTTGGAATAATATTATATTTTTCTTTAAAACCTACAAAAAATAATATTAAAACCATAATAGGTTCCGATTTAGTAGAAAAATTAAATCAAAAAGAAACTTTTATCTTATTAGTATCTCAAGATGGTTGTAGTCATTGTGAAGAATATAAACCAATCCTAAATCGCGTATTAGAAGAAAATAATAAAACAGCATATGAAATCGAATGGAAAGAAATTAGAAATCATGATAAATTAAAAAACTTATTTAATATTAATGGTACTCCAACAACAATTTTTATTAATGAAGGAATAGAGAAAACGACAATCAACCGTTTGGTGGGAAGTACAACATATAATGATTTAAAAAACAAATTAAAAGAAAGAGGATTTATTGATTAATATGAAAGAAATGAAATCGCATTCTATTATCCAGTTTCTTTTTGGAATATTATTGATTATATTTTATCAAGCAATTCTTCCCAAATTGTATTTTTCATTCTTTCAAGATATTTTAAAAGGTAACAATATATTTCTAACGAATGGAATCTATATTGGATATTATTTAATCATTGTAATATTACTAATTTTAATTTTTCATAAAACATTGAAAGAAGAATGGATTAAATTTTGGAATAATAAAAAATTATGTATAAAAGAAGGATTTAGTGCTTGGTTAAAAGGAATCTTATTAATGATAATAAGTAACATTATAGTTTTATCTATTACCGGATCTTTAGCAGCAAATGAAAGTCAAAATCGTGAAATATTAACAGAATTACCAATCTATGCAATTACTATCATGTGTTTGATTGGTCCTTTCATTGAAGAAATGATATTTCGTAAATCATTTCGATCAGCATTTCAAAACAAATATCTATATGTTTTTATGACTTCTTTTATCTTTGCAAGTCTTCATGTATTAAACAGTTTTGATCCTTTTACATGGGAAACATTATTAACAAATTGGAAACAATTATTCTTTTTAATACCATATAGCAGTTTAGCAATTTTTTTCGCGCTTAGTTATTGGAAAACAAATAGCATTTTTACATCAACAATTGCTCATTGTTTTCATAATACAATAACCGTAGCAATCATTTTACTATCGGGATTCATAGGTATGCCATGAATGAAATAGATAAAATGAAAGACGAAGTAGAAGTTGAAATCAAAACCCCTCATCCTCTATTAAAAATAATAATAATCCTGGGAATTAGTTTCATTGTGCTTTTATTCTGTTATATGAGATTTTGGAGTCATAATATAATCACAATAAAAGAATATCCCATCATAGAAGAAACGCTTTCATCAAATTGGAATGGATTTAAAATCCTCCACTTTTCTGATATTCATTTTGGAAGTACGATAACAGAATTAGATTTAGAACAAATAATAGAAAAAATCAATTTAACAAAAGCAGATATTGTTCTTTTTACAGGTGACCTTTTTGATAAAAATATAATATTATCTGATAAAAACATCGATGATTTAAAAAAAATATTAGCTCATATTGATGCAAACATAAAAAAAATAGCTATCTGTGGTGACAATGATTATTTAGATATGGAATTATATCACGATATTATGAATTCTGCAGGTTTTCAAATATTAGAAAATGAAAGCACTTTAATTTATCAAAATGGAATCAATCCCATTTTAATTGCTGGAATTTCTTCGATGCAAACACAAGAATATGATATAAAAAAAAGTATTAATAGAGAAGAGGAAAACATTGAATATCGAATTCTTCTATCGCATGAACCAATTATTATTGATGAAGTTTTAGACGAAAATATTAACTTAATATTAAGTGGCCATTCTTTAGGAGGATTAATACGTCTTCCAGGAACCAATGGAATTTTAAAAAAAGAATACACAAACAATTATCAAATTGGTTTTTTTCAAAAAAATCAAACTAAACTTTATGTATCAAACGGACTTGGAAGTGAAAAATATCCTTATCGTTTTTTTAATAGTCCATCGATTAACCTTTATCGTTTCTATAATTATTAGAAACGTTTTTTTACTTTTTTCAATTTGAGTAATCTAAAAACTAATGTTTAACTACTATCTTATTTTTTACAATTTGAAAGATCATAGTTATTGTAACAATTAATTTTAATTTCTTGAATGAAATTATAGAACGCAAAGAATATATAGTTCTATCATAAAATTTTAATAAATAAAAAAATGCCCTAAGGCACTTTTTTTTTAATTGAAATCTCAACCGCACCATTTAATATAAGTTTAACAAATAT
>CAOJNP010000032.1 GCA_948439995.1 uncultured Erysipelotrichaceae bacterium
CTTGCAAGTTCTTAAACAAAAAAGCCTTTATTTATAAGTTCTCCCTATATGTCTTGCATCGGTATAATAATGGGTGAATTTTTAGTTAGTAAAAAAGGAATTGGTTATCTCATTATATATGGTACACAGGTATTTAATTTAAATATTGTTATGAGTGGTATTATTATTTTAGTAATCTTATCTTTTTTGATTTATGAAATTGTTCATTTCATTGAAAAAAAAATTGTTCATGAAAAGTAATATATTAAAACGAGTATTGAAAAAATACTCGTTTGTTTTTCATATTTTGAATTAACATTTGATAATTAAAATATACTAAGATTTTTTATAAATTTTCATATTTTTCTTTATGCTTTTGAATTAAGTCAGCATCTTCAAAATAATTAATTGCCATTGCATCTTTTACTTCTTTTAATGTTTTATTTGCTACTTGACTAGCTTTTTCAGAACCATTTTTTAAGATTTCATAAACTTCATCAATTCGTGCTTCAAAGTAAGATCTTTTTTCACGAATTGGTTCTAAAACATTTTCTAATACTTGTAATAAAAATTTTTTAATTGTTACATCTCCCAATCCACCTTTTTGGTAATGTGCTTTTAATTCATCTAAATTGTTATATTCTGGTAAATACTTTTTAAAATCTTCATTGGTTGCAAAAACATCTAAGTAAATAAATACGATATTGTTTTCGACATTACCTGGATCTTCAATATGTATATGTTTTGGATCTGTATACATGCTCATTACTTTTTTCTTTAATTCTTCTTTTGTATCTGCTAAATAAATTCCATTTCCAAGTGATTTACTCATTTTCGCACTGCCATCAATTCCAGGAAGACGATAAGCATATTTATTCTCCGGCAAAACTGCTTCTGGTTCTATCAAAATATTTTGATAGATTCGATTGAAAGATCTTACAATTTCTCTTGTTTGTTCAATCATTGGAAGTTGATCTTCTCCTACTGGTACAATATTAGCTTTAAATGCTGTTATATCCGCAGCTTGACTAATAGGATATGTAAAAAATCCAGCTGGTATATTTGCCTCAAAATTTTTCATCTTGATTTCATTTTTTACTGTTGGATTTCTCTGAAGTCTTGAAACTGTTACTAAATTAGAATAATAAAAAGTAAGTTCCGTTAAAGCAGAAACTTGAGATTGAAGAAATATTGTAACTTTTTTTGGATCTAATCCAATGGATAAATAATCTAATGCGACTTCAATGATATTTTCTCTTATTTTTTCTGGATTATCCGCATTATCCGTTAAAGCTTGGCTATCCGCAATCATAATGTACATTTCATCGTAGTTTCCTTCTTCTTGAATTTTTATACGATTTTTTAAAGTTCCTACAAAATGTCCCAAATGAAGTCGACCAGTTGGACGTTCGCCAGTTAAAATTATTTTTTTGTTGCTCATCTATTTCCACCTTACTTTATTTTATTATAACAAAAAATTTATAATGAGTAAAAATTATTCATGCTTTTTTCTTTTCAGATCATCTTTGAAATATTTATTTTTTTCTAATTCTTTTATTGTAATAGGAATTCCTTCAATGTTTTGCATGATTACTATTTGACTAATTCTTTCTAATATATTTATTAAAGATTTCTGATTATTTAATAAATATATGCATATCATTTCATTTGTATTTGTTTCATAAAAAGAAATATTGCTTGTGGTCGATTCATTTTTTAATCCATGGTCAATTAAAAATTTTAATATGTTATAATCTAAATCAACAATTTCTAATAATAATGACATTTCATTTTGATAATCTATTGAATATAATTGATGAATAATTTGAATTAAATAATCTATGATTATTTTTGGAGCAAATATTTCATGCGTATCAACTTGTTCTTGAATATCTTCCTTTAATTCTTGAATTAATAAAGATAAATCAATAAATTCTTTTTCTTTCTTTAATTTTCTTAAATAGGTAAGAGATATTTTTGACATTAATTTTAATTCGTCTTCATTTAAAGAGTTTGTCATTAATATTTTTAAAGATTGTTTTGTCTCATAAAACCTCATAAAGTATTCAATTAATTCATACATTAAATCTGGATTATTCTTTATTTCGGATATAAGATCTTCTACGCTTTGAAATTTAAAAAAATTAAATAAAATACTTTTCTCTTCAAATGTATTCACTCCTAATTTTTCTCGATATAATAAATATAATAACGAATCGCCAAAAAATATTTCTAGCATCGTTTGTGTTAGTTTTTGAACTTTGTTATCAGAGTGATCTAATATGAAATAAAAAGTGGATTTCAAATGTTCTATAGCATCTTCTAAAACCACATCATTTGAAATATCATTATCAAATAATTGATATAAAAAATTTCTTATTTTTTGATAATCCATTTAATCTTCTTCCTTTTTTTACAACTTTCTTATTATTTCTTCATTATTTTTTGATTTTAATTCTTTTTTTGAAATATTATTATTATATACTTTTCCATAAAAGTAAGCTTCTCTAATTTCTCTTAATATTTGGATTCTTTCTTCTTAATTATTCAACAAAAATGATAGAATCCGTTCTTTATCTTTGCTTTCATAAAAGTCGAAAACTAATTTTGAACTCCTATTTCCTTTGTCATATAAAGAAAAATTGATATTATAATCCATTAAAGCAATTTCTGCTAATAGTTGTAATCCATTATGATAATCATTTAGAATTAATGCTTCAATCAAGCCATTCATTTTTACAATATTTAATTCACCTTTTATTTCTGAATATTGTTCTTGATGCTTTTCTTGCTTTTTCCACTCTTTTAGCAAAATTTTTAATGTAATATTACTATTATATTGATCTAAGTTTTCTTGAAAATATGGAAAATTTCTTAATAGATATTCAATAGAGGATTACTTGAAACTTCCGATAAAACATCATCAAAATCAATCATTCTAGAAATATCATAAAACTTTTCTTCTTCAAAAGAATTAAGGCCATTTTTATGAACATGGTTCATGATTTTAAATGCATCTATGAAACTTACGCCAATTAGTAATTCGCTCCATAAATGAAAACTCTTTTTTAAATCTGATATTAAAAAATCTATCCATATCATATAAATTATAAAACAATTCTGGTATTTCATTAATTGGTTCTTCAATTGTTATACCATATATTGTCTATTCATTGATCCTTTTTAAAATAAATGTTCTAATTTATTCTGTAATATAAAACATTTTTATACTCTTATCTAATATTTTTTTGCTCTGTTCTGAAATTCTTTTGTTACAATTTTTTTTGCTTCTAAAATTTCCATTTCATAGCAAGCAAATTGTTCAAGAACCAATCGTTTTAATAAGTCATGCAAACATTTTTTCCATACAATTCTATCTTTACTTGTAGATTTTTTATATTGCTCTCTTATTTGATTGATTAATAGATAGGTATTTCCGTAATCTTTTTGTAAATTATCTATATAACTATCTCGAAAAGTTTTTTGTAAATCAAGTGGCATGGAACAAACATCTAATCGTATTCTTTTGATTTCTTTGATATACTCTCTCGTTTCTTCTTCTATAAATGCTTTGGTTAATTCTATCCAGCTTTCTTTTTCTGATTCTTTACAATGATTTATTTCGTTTAAAAAATCTATAACATTTTGAGAATTATTTTTACTTTTATAAGCATTTTTCATCAATAAATATATGATTCTTGCGTTTCTAATACTGTTTGATTCTTGATTGGTTATGCTTTCTTGATAAAACTGTCGATCATTTTCATGCAATATTTTTTTTATGTCTTCTTCCGAATAATTTAGCTTTAATAATATTGTTATTAACTCTATTTTTTCTATAATATCTAAACTACGAATTGGATTGCTGTTATAATAGTTATCAAGGCTCTTTTCTAATTCTTTCCATTCTTTATCTTTTAATCCTGGAATAATCATAGAACGAAAATTCTCAAAACTTTGTATTTTTTCAGTTTTTTTCGTTTTTTCTTTGCTTGTTGGTTTTATTTCAAGCTTTTTTGAAAAGCAAAATTCAATAAAAGAATCAGATGCTTATAATACCTTCAGTGCATTTTTTACTATTTCTTTTTCTTGTGCTGATAATTCTTTTTTATCAAATAAATATAATTTCAAAGTTTGATATATCTCTTGAAATTTTAAAACTAATTTGGTATTTTGCATCAAACATTTTAAAATTTTATCATATTGTCTTGGATATAATTTTATAATAATTTCAGGCCATTTGTCTTTATGATATTGATCTAATATATTTTTTAATGATGCAATATTAATACCGCATTGTTTCAAATTATAAATTGCATTTACTGTAATAGGAAAACTATAATTAACAGAAAATACTGATTCTGCATCTGATTTTAGAAATTCATATAATAAATTGTAAATTTCAGTTTCTGATATAAGATGTGATTTTTGTAAAAAAATTTCTATGGTACCAATACTGTAAAAATAAAAACCTGGTTTTATTAAACTACCTTCAAAATAATTTATAATGCTTTTGCACTGAGTTAATGTCAATTCCAATAATTCTTTTCTTTCTTCTTTAGGACAATTTTTTGCAAGATAATTATATCTATTTTCATTCTCTTCTAAAAATTCTACTAATTGTTTAAAATAATCATAAATTATTTTTTTATACTCTTCCATTATATTCACCTTTTTCGATGGTTTATTATAATGTTAATAATTTAAAATTGCAATAAAAAAAGATACTTTTTGTATCCATTTTTTATTTTAAACTAATTCTAATTTTACTTCTAAAGCATCATCACCAATACGTTCTTTAATTTTAATGATTCTTGTGTATCCACCATTTCTATTTTCATAATTTTTTGCTAATTCATTAAAAATTTTATTTACAACTTCTTGATCATTGTGTACAAATGCTAAAGCTTTTCTTCTAGCAACTAAAGTTCCTTTTTTTCCGTAGGTAATTAATTTATCAACAAACTTACGAACTTCTTTCGCTCTAGCTTCTGTTGTAATAACAGAACCATTTAATATTACAGTCTTTGTAAGTCCAGCTAAGATACTTCTTCTCGTTCTGGTTTCTCTATTTAATTTTCTATACATAATTTACCTCCTTAATCGCGGAACTTAAGTCCCATTTCTGCAACTTTGTCTAGAACTTCTTTTAATGATTTCTTTCCTAAGTTGCGTATTTTTGTTACTTCTACTTCTCTTTTTGAAATTAAATCTTGAACCGTATGAATACCAGCTCTTTTTAAGCAGTTGTAGGCACGAACTGAAAATTCTATTTCTTCGATTGGTGTTTCTAACGTTTTCGTAATTGTATCTACTTTTTTCTCTGCCATTAATCCAGATACATCGCTAATTGAATTTAAATCTGCTACAATACTAAAATGTTCAATTAAAATTTTAGATGCAAGTGCCATAGCTTCTTCTGGAGTAATTGATCCATTGGTTGAAATCTCCATGATTAATTTATCATAATTTTCATTGTGTCCTACACGAGCACTTTCAACTTCATAATTTACACGATCAATTGGAGCATATAAAGAGTCAATTGCAATTACTCCAACTTTCTTTTCTCCCATTAATTTTTGGTTTTCTTTGGAATCAACATATCCTTTTCCATTATTTACGGTCATTTCCATGTCAATTTTTCCACCTTCAACAAGAGTACAAATGACCATATCAGGATTCATAATTTCGATGTCTGGATCATGTTCTATATCTCCAGCTTTTACTTCTCCTGGTGTATTTTTAGAAATACGAATTGTTTTTTCTTCTTCTGAATGATTTTTAATGACTACATTTTTTAAATTTAAAATAATCATGGTAACATCTTCATAAACACCATCTATTTTTTGGAATTCATGAAGAACGCCATCTATTTTTACACTTGTAATTGCTGAACCTGGAAGACTTGATAACATAACACGACGAAGTGCTGTTCCAATTGTTGTTCCAAATCCTCTTTCTAATGGTTCTAATTCAAATTTTCCATAATGGTTACTTTCTTGATATTCTGTAATTTTGTATTCTGGTTTCTCAAACTTTAACATAAACTAAATCCCCTTCCTCATTAATTTCTAGGTCTCTTTGGTGGACGACATCCATTATGTGGAATTGGTGTTTCATCAGTAATACTTGTTACTTCTAATCCAGCAGCTTGTAAAGAACGAATTGCATTTTCACGACCATTTCCTAATCCTTTTGCAATAACTTCAACTTTTTTTACTCCTGCTTCTACCGCATCTTTTGCAGCAGCTTCTGCACTCATTCCGGCTGCATATGGAGTTTTCTTTTTAGAACCCTTATATCCAATGGTTCCAGCAGAAGCCCAACTAATTACATTTCCTTCTTTATCCGAAATCGTTACGATTGTATTATTGTATGTGGAATGAATGTGAGCAACGGCTTCGGGTATATTCTTTTTAATTTTTCTTTTTCTTCTATTATATGCCATAATTTAACCTCCTATTTACCTACTTTTTTCTTATTTGCAACTACTTTACCTTTACCTTTTCGGGTGCGGGCATTTCTACTAGTTCTTTGTCCTCTTACAGGAAGTCCTTTTTTATGTCTTATTCCTTGATAGCAGTTGATTTCCATTTTATTTTTAATACTCATTTGAGTATCTCGACGTAGATCTCCTTCTACATCATATTTTTCTACTTCTTTACGAAGTGCTGCGATTTCATCTTCTGTTAAGTCTTTAATTTTTTTGTCTCGATTTACTTTTGCATCATCACAGATTTGGTTCGCTAGGCTTCTACCTACTCCATAAATTGCTGTTAAACCAATGCAAGTATGCTTTTCATTTGGTAATTCAATATTTTTAATTCTTGCCATAAAATCCTCCTATTTTCCTTGGGTTTGTTTGTGTTTTGGATTCTCACAAATAACCATGACTTTTCCTTTTCTTCTTATTGTTTTACATTTTTTACAAATTGGTTTTACTGATGGTCTTTTTTTCATAATTTACCTCCATTATCTCTTATTCCATGTTATACGCCCACGTGTTAAATCATAAGGCGAAAGCTCTATTGTAACTGTATCACCTGGTAAGATACGAATGGTGTTTACTCGCATTTTACCAGAAACGTAGGCCTCTACAGTATGTCCGTTTGGTAGCTCAACAATATATTTCATACCTTTTGCTACTTCGATTACTTTTCCTTCTACTTCAATTTTTTCTTCTTTCCCACTTGTCATATTATTTTTTTCAACATTTTTGTGAGATGTGTTTTTTTGATAATTCTTTTTTTTCGCCATTTTTTATTCTCCTGTCAATATCACATAACCGTCTTTTATTACTGCTACGGTATGTTCAAAATGTGCTGATGGACTTTCATCTGTAGTTACGATCGTCCAATCATCTTCTAACATGCAAACTTCTTTTCCACCTAAATTTAGCATTGGTTCAATTGCTAAGACCATTCCTTCTTTTAATATTGGTCCTGTCCCTCTTGCTCCAAAATTTGGAATATCTGGTGATTCATGCATGTCACTTCCTATTCCATGACCTACAAGTTCTTCTACGACAGATAAACCATGTTTGTGTGCAAAAGTTTCAATTGCATTTGATATATCTCCAATTCGCGCTCCTGGTCTAACTTCTTTTAATCCTTCATACAATGCTTGTTCTGTATTCTTAACTAAATCTTTTATTTCATTTGGAACATTACCTATTATATAAGTTCTTGCTGCATCTGATTCGTATCCATTTAATCGAACTGTGAAATCAATTGAAACAATATCGCCATTTTTGATTTTACGATTACTGGGAATTCCATGTACTACTTCGTCATTGATTGAAATACATATGCTTGCTGGAAAACCATCATATCCCAAACAAGAAGGAACTCCTCCATTTTTAATAATAAAGTCATGCGCTAATTGATCTAATTCTTTTGTTGTGATACCTACTTTTAGATGTTTTTTGATTTCTTCATGCGTTAGATAATTTAAATGACCTGCTTGTTTCATTAAATCGATTTCTCGATCACTTTTTATATTAATCAACTTTGGCACCTACAATTCTTTCCAATTCATTTAATGTTTTTTCATGATGTTCATTACTATTATCTATTTCAACTAATCGATTTTGATTTTTATAATATTCAATTAGTTTTTCATTATGATCCAAGAAAATTTGATAGCGTACTTGAAATGTTTTTTCATTATCTTCTTCTCTCGAAATTAAATTACTTCCACATTTATCACATACGTCTTCTTTTCTAGGTTTGAATTTATCAAAATAGATATTATAGGTACTTTGACATTTCTTACAAGTTCTTCTTCCAATCATTCGTTTTTTTAAGATTTCTTCCGAGATGTGGATATAGATTACTATATAATCTGAAAAGTTTAAATCTTTTAGTATGTTATCTAAATTTTTGGCTTGATTGATATTTCTTGGATATCCATCTAAAATAAAGGCTTTTTCTTTTGACATATGATTTAATTTTTCTTTTAAAATTCTAGTTGTTCTTTCATCATCTACTAATTGACCAGATGCTAAAATTTCTTTTAATTCTCGTCCTTCTTCATCGTTTATTTGAGATCTTTCTCGAAACAATGCTCCTGTTGAAATATGAATATAATGAAATTTTTCTTCTAAATATTCACTTAATGTTCCCTTGCCAGCAGCAGGGGGCGCTATGAAGATTACACTCTTCACTTTTTAGCCCTTCTCTTTTGATAACTTCTGCTTACAAGTCCACTTTCGATTTGTTTATAAGTTTCAATTGCAACTCCAACGACTATTAATATTCCTGTACCTCCAATAGATACAGAACTTGGTAAATTCGTTAAGTTAGACATTAAAACTGGCATTCCAGCTAATATACATAGGAATAACGAACCAACTGCAGTTAATCTTCCAATACTTTTGCTAATGTATTTTGAAGTTTCCATTCCTGGTCGATATCCCGGAATATACGCACCACGTTGATTTAGGTCTTTACTCATATCTTCTGGATTCATTACTAAGAAGGTATAAAAATATCCAAAAAAGAAAATTAATAGTACATATAAGATAAATCCTGTTGGAGTTGTATATAAAACATATTTATTAATAAAATTAATTGCATTTTCACTTCCAATTAATGATGCGATTACCGATGGAATCGTTAAAAACATCGAAGCAAAAATAACAGGTATCACTCCAGCTGAATTAATCTTAATAGGCAAATAGCTTTGATTTGCACCATAGGCACTTGAAGTACGATTAGAATATTGAATTGGAATTCTTCTCTCAGCAAGTGTGATCCATATAATTCCAACAATCACTAAAATATAAACTAGGATAAATAATATAAATAAACTAATCCCCAAAGGAAGCGCAAATGATCCATTAATAAATGCGGTATAAGCTCCAGTAAATATACTAGGTAAACTTAAAATAATACCTCCCATAATTAGTAGACTTTGTCCATTTCCAATTCCTTTGTTTGTTATTTGATCTCCTATCCATAATAGAAATGCTGTTCCAGCAGTCATAACAAGTGATATTTTCAAAATAATACTTGGATCTGATACATTTAAGTAAAAAACAGTTATTGCATAGCTTTGAACAAAAGCTAGAATAATTCCTAAGTATCTCGTAATACGATTGATTTTTTGTCTTCCAACGTAACCTTGATCTTTTAGCTCTTTAAAATATGGAATGATATCCATTTGTAA
Source organism: uncultured Erysipelotrichaceae bacterium (assembly GCA_948439995.1). GTDB lineage: Bacteria > Bacillota_I > Bacilli_A > RF39 > UBA660 > MGBC162267. The sequence continues at coordinate 9,649 of CAOJNP010000032.1, forward strand.
TAATTGAGTAATAATGGAAGCCGTAATATATGGACTAACACCTAATGCGAATATGGAAAAACTTCTTAACCCGCCACCACTCATTAAGTTAAAGATTTCTAAAAAACCAAGTTCTTTGTACATTGTATCTACCCAAGGAATCGCCCATGAAATTGTAATACTAGTTCCTAAGCAAAAAATTCCTAAAGTAAATAAGGTAAAATAAATTCTTTTTCTTAAATCTTTGTTTTCTTTGGTGAATAATTTTTTTATTCCTTGGATCATATTAGATCACCTCAGTTTTACCACCAGCAGCTTCAATCTTTGTTACTGCTTTACTAGAGAAACGATTTGCTTTAATTGTTAGCTTTTTCTCTAGTTCACCATTTGCAAGTACTTTAATTCCGCTTAGTTCTTTTTTTATGATTCCTCTTTCTTTTAAGACTTCTGGTGAAACAATATCCCCATCTTGAAAGAACTTGTTTAAATCACTTAAATTAATTGTTGCATATTTTGTTTCAAAACGAGCATTGTTAAAACCTCTTTTTGGAATTCTACGATATAAAGGAGATTGTCCACCTTGGAACCAAGCACTGATACTTGCTCCACTTCTCGCTTTTTGACCTTTTTCTCCACGAGTAGATGTTTTACCCATTCCAGACCCAGGTCCACGTCCAACAATTTTTTTTCTTTTTTGTTCTTTTGTCTTTGGTAAACTTTCTAATTTCATAATTATAACTCCTCTACTTTTAATCCACGTAACGCAGCAATTTTAGCAGGTGTTCTAACAGATTTTAAAGCTTCCAATGTAGCTTTTGCTACATTTACTTGCGTATTTGCTCCAAGAGATTTTGATACAATATCTTTTACTCCTGCAAGTTCTAATACTGCACGGGCTGCACCTCCAGCGATAACTCCTGTACCAACTTTTGCAGGTTTAATTAAAACACAGGCACGTCCTACTTTTCCAGTAGCTTCATGTGGAATAGTACGATTATCAATCAATGCTACACGGACTACATTTTTATTAGCTGCTTGTGTTGCTTTTGCAATTGCTTCTTGTACTTCGTTTGCTTTTCCATTACCAAGTCCAACTAATCCTCGACGGTTTCCTACTACAACAGTGGCAGAAAAACGGAAATGTCTTCCACCTTTTGTTACTTTCGTAACACGGCTTACAGAAATAACTTTTTCTTCTAGTAATTTCTTTTTGTTATCTGTATATTGTTTTGGCATAACTTTCCTCCTTAAAATTCTAGTCCGTTTTCACGTGCAGACGCCGCAAGTGCTGCTACACGTCCATGATATAGGTAACCACCTCTATCAAAAACGACCTTTGTAATTTTTGATTTTTTGCATTTTTCTGCAATATCTTTTCCAACTAATTGAGCTCCTTCTTTATTGCCACCATTTTTAAGCTTTAGGGCAAGACTAGAAGAACTTACTAAAGTTTTGCCAGTTTCATCGTCGATTACTTGTGCATATATTTCTTTATTAGAACGGTATACATTAAGTCTTGGAGTTTCACTTGTACCAGAAAGATTTTTTCTAATACGAGCATGACGTCTAAGTCTTAAATCATTTCTTGATTCTTTCTTTATCATAATTAACCTCCTACTTTGCCGCTTTCTTTCCTTCTTTACGTCTAATATGTTCGCCTTTATAACGAATTCCTTTTCCTTTATATGGTTCTGGACTTCTAATTTCACGAATTTTAGCCGCAAATTCAGATACTTTTTGTTTATCAATTCCAGTTAAAGATATTTCATTCGCATTTACTAATGTAACTGTAATTCCTTCTGGACATGTTCTTTCTACTGGATGAGAAAAACCTGCGTTAATTGAAATTTTGTTTCCTTGTACGTTAAAACGATAACCTACTCCCACGATTTCCAGATTTTTTGTAAATCCAGTATTTACTCCTTCAATCATGTTTTTTAATAAAGCATTCATCGTTCCTACTACAACGTTTGCTCTTTTTGTTTCTTTTACAACATTTGTAGAAACTTCATTTTCTGTAATTTCTACTTTTACTAGTGGATCAATATTTAATGTCAATGTTCCTTTAGAACTTTTTACTGTTGCAATATTTTCGTTTACTTCAACTGTTACACCATTAGGAATAGTAAGTTTTCTACTACCAATTCTACTCATAGATTTTCCTTACCAAATATAGGCAAGTACTTCGCCTCCTAACTTTTGTGCTCTGGCTTCTTTATCTGTCATAAGACCTTTTGAAGTTGATATGATTGCGATTCCTAAACCATTTAATACGCGAGGAATTTCATCACACGCCGCATAAACACGTAATCCAGATTTACTAATTCTTTTTAAACCAGTAATTACACGTTCTTTCTTTTCTCCATATTTTAGAGTTAATGTAAGTTTATCGCCTTTCGGACTTTTTTCATAAGAATATTCACTAATATATCCTTCTTTTTTAAGAATTTCAGCAATTCCTAATGTCATTTTTGTTCCGATAACTTCTACTGTATCATATTTTAATTGATTTGCATTTCTTATGCGTGTTAGCATATCTGCAATTTTATCTGCTACCATAATTATAAATTCCTCCTTTCCTACCAACTAGCTTTTTTCATGCCAGGGATTTGTCCTTTATTTGCTAATTCACGAAAGCAAATACGACATAATTTATATTTACGAAGGACACCGTGAGGTCTTCCGCATCTTTCACAACGAGTATATGCACGTGATTGGAATTTTGGAGCTCTTTGTTGTTTAACTTTTAAACTTGTTTTTGCCATAATCTTTGTCCTCCTTAATTTCTAAAAGGCATTTTAAATGCACTTAGTAAGCTTTCTGCTTCTTTATTTGTTTTAGCGGTAGTAACAAAAACAATGTCCATACCTCTAATTTTTAATACATTATCATATTCAATTTCTGGAAAAATTAATTGTTCTTTAATTCCTAAAGTATAATTTCCATGGCCATCAAAAGAGTTTTTACTAACTCCTCTAAAATCTCTTACACGAGGAAGGGCAACTCGAATTAATTTTTCTAAAAAGAAATACATTTTTTCACCACGAAGTGTTACTTTTACTCCAATGGTTTGTCCTTCTCTTAATTTAAATCCAGCAATAGATTTACGTGCTTTGGTTACAACTGCTTTTTGTCCAGTAATTGTTTCAAGGTCTTGTAAAGCTGCTTCGATATATTTTTCTTCACGAGCTCCTTCTCCAACACCCATATTGATGACAATTTTTTCTAGTTTTGGGACTTGCATAACTGATTTATAGTTGAATTCTTTCATTAAGTTATTTATTATTGTTTCTTTGTATAATGTTTTTAAATTACTCATATTTTCACCCACCAACTAATCTTTCTTAGCTTTCTTTGTTTCTTTTTTTGAAGTGACTTCTATTTTTTTAACGTTAGATACATGGATTGGTGCATTCATTTCAATAATTCCACCAGTTTGATTCATGCCATTTGGTTTAACATGTTTTTTTACTACATTAATACCTTCTACAATTACACGATTCTCTTTTTTCAAAGTTTTCGTGATCATTCCAGTTTTTCCTTTATCTTTTCCAGTTAAGATTTTTACATTATCTCCAACTTTTATTTTCATATTCGAATGCCTCCTATAAAACTTCTGGTGCTAAAGAGACTATTTTCATGAATTCTTTTTCACGTAATTCTCTAGCAACAGGTCCTAAAACTCTTGTTCCAACAGGTGTTTTATCATCTTTAATAATAACACATGCATTATCATCAAATTTGATATAACTTCCGTCTTTTCTTCTAACGCCTTCTACACTTCTTACTATAACTGCTTTTACCACTTTACCTTTTTTCATGTTGCTATTTGGAATTGCTTTTTTTACTGTACAAACTACAATGTCTCCAATATTAGCAGTTTTTCTATAACTTCCACCTAAACATCTAATTACTAAAACTTCTTTTGCTCCTGTATTATCAGCAACTTTAAGTCTTGATTCTTGCATTACCATAAGATTACCTCCTATAG
>CAOJNP010000033.1 GCA_948439995.1 uncultured Erysipelotrichaceae bacterium
TACCATATTTTTCTTTCTCTTTATATTATTTTCTTATTATTTCTAAGTTTTAAATATTTTAATTGTTAGACTCTTTTTATATCAAAAATTTAGTTTTTACATTAAAGACCTTTATTTTAAAGCATGTATGCAAGATTTTAAAGTTATTTTACTACTAATTTACTACTTTTCGTTGTCTTTATTTAAAATTAAAAATTATGATATAATTATTGATAGAATAAAAAATATATACGAGGAGAATACTTTATGAAAAAGATAGCAATTATTTCTGATATACATGGCAATTTAGAGTCATTAATGGCTGTATTAGAAGATATAAAGGGAAGAAATGTAGATAAGATAATGTGTCTTGGTGATATAATTGCAAAAGGCAGTAATCAACAACAATGTATTGAATTAATTAAAAATAATTGTGATATTGTATTACGAGGAAATTGCGACGAATATTTTACAAGTAATATAGATTTATCAAATAAATCTAAACAAGAAATTGATAGAATTAACTGGAATAAAAATAAATTAACACAAGAAAATGCGGAATATTTAAGTAAATTACCTTATTGCTTTGAATTTTATATGAGTGGAAGATTAGTTAGACTTTTTCATGCTACTCCTGAAAAAATAAATGATTTTGTTGGAAATATTGATAATATTGATAGATTATATATGTTATTTTTACCTAGCAAAAATACTACTTCAAATCAAATTGCTGATATTGTAATTTATGGACACATTCATACTCCATTTATACAAAGAATTTATAATAGAATTATAATCAATACTGGATCCGTTGGAAATTCAATAGATGTGTTTAGAAATGCTAAAAAAGATGGTAATGTAAAAAATACGACAGTTGCAAACTATTTGATTATTTCTGGTAATTATAATTCAAAAAATATAGATGAAAAAATATCATATGAATTGATAAGTATTCCATATAATATTGATAAAGAATTAAAATCTAATAAAGATAATATCGAAATATTATCATATGAAGAAGAAATAAGAAATGGTAAATATAGAGATATGGAAAAAATATACAAGAGTTTTGAAGTTAGAGGTATTGATAAAAATAAAATTTGATAAACCAATAAGTATTCTTTTAAATCTCTTTAAATACTATTTATAAAATTAGTTTGCTACATGCTTCATGCTACATAATAAGGGTAATACTATCCTTATTATGGCGAAGACTTTAGTGGCTACGCCACTAGTCTCGCTCATAAGACTATACTTTAATACTATGCAATGTCATAGTATTTTTTAAATACTTAAAAATTAATACTTTAAAATTCTAAATTTTTACTACTAATTTACTACTTTTGAAAGCAAAAATATAAAAAATTATAAAAATATATGTAAATATCTTACAAAATTAAAAATGTTTTAAATGCTTACAAATAAAGGTTATAAATACATTTAAGAACCCATAAAAAGATACTCACAAAAATATAATATTTTTAAATAAAAAGATACCTTTAATAATTCAAATCAATTTCTAATTCCACTTTCCTGTTGATTAGGAACATGGAATCCAGTTCTTTTAAAATCGTTTTTAGTTTATCATCAAATCGGTATTTGATCATAATTTCAAAATGATATACATTGTTTACTCGAAACATATTTGCAATCGTAGGTCCTAAAACAATTGTTGTTTCTTCTACATTCTTTTTTAAAAATTCACTTGTTTTTTTTGCTTCTTCTTTGGCAAATTCATAATCTCTACTTTTTATGATTAAATGAGCAATATAATAAAATGGCGGATATTTTAATAATTTCCTTATTTGCATTTCATAATGATAAAATCCATAGTAATCTTGATTCTGTACCAATTTTAAAACTTTGTTGTCTGGATTGAATGTTTCAATTACTACTTCTCCAGGGATTTTACTTCTTCCAGCTCTTCCACTTGCTTGATATAAAAGAGCAAATGTTTTTTCACTACTTCGAAAATCAGGAATGTTTAAAGTTATATCAGCATTTAATATTCCTACTAATGTAACAGATGGAAAATCAAGTCCTTTGCTAATCATTTGGGTACCAATTAAAATGTCATATTTTTTTTCTTGAAAACTTTTCATCATTTTTTCTAAAGAGCCCTTTTTTGATGTTGTATCTGTATCCATTCTTACTATATTTGCAGTTGGAAATTTTTCATTTAAGATATTTTCTAATTTTTCGGTACCGAGTCCATAATAGTTTAGTGCTTCTTCTTTACATTCTGGACATCGATTATCCAAATACTTTGTATAGCCACAATAGTGACATCTTAAATTTTTTGTCGATTTATGGAATGTTAAGGTTATATCACAATAAGGACATTTGTATACGAATCCACAAGCAGAACATTGAATTAAGGTTGAGTGACCTCTTCTATTTAATAGAATCATCACTTGTTCTTGTTTTTCTAAGCGGTCTTTAATTTTTTGTTCTAATATTTCGCTCAGAATAGAATTTCCCTTTTTTACTTCTTCTTTTGAGTCTACTAAAAGACATGTTGGTAATGAATTATTTTGAGCTCTTTTCTTTAGTGTTAATAATTTAAATAAACCTTTTTTTGCTCTAGCCATGATTTCTAAAGTTGGTGTAGCACTACCAAGTATAATAGGACATTTATGATAATGACTTCGAAATTGAGCAATATCGAAAACATGATATTTTGGATTGTTTTCTTGTTTATAAGAATCTGAATGACATTCATCGATTATGATAATTCCTATATTTTTTAAAGGTGCAAATATAGCACTTCTAGCTCCGATTACGATATTACTGTTTCCATGCATTATTTTTCGCCATTCATCATATTTTTCTCCTATACTAAGTCCCGAATGCAAAACGGCTATGTGACTTCCAAATCTTTTCGTAAAGTTTTGAACAAATTGCGGAGTTAAACTGATTTCTGGAACTAAAACTAATGCTTGCTTTTTTTCTTCTATTACTTTTTCAATCACTTGCATATAAATTTCTGTTTTGCCTGAACCTGTTACTCCATGAAGTAAAAATGTGATTTCTTCTTCTTTTCTTTTTATAATTTCTTCATATGCATTTTTTTGTTCTTCTGTTAATTCTTTTTTTTGATCTAACTCTTCTAATCCAATCTGTAATCGATAACATTCTTCTTGTTTTTCGAAAATAATTTCTTTTTTTAATAATGTTTTAACCGCTGAAAGGGAAATGTTATTGGCTTCTTTTTTCGAAATCGTGCCACTGCTTTCAAATAATGAAATTAATTCTTTTTGAATTTCATTTTTACATAATGCATAACTCTCTTCTAAACTATGATTTAAGTATAAATAGCTTTCATATTTTTTGGATGCTTTATTATTTTTTTTGGCTTTTAATGCACTTGGTAACATTGTGTTGTAAGCACTACTAAGACTTGATAATGTTAATTCTTTGATGTGGTTTCCAATTTGTAATAATTCTTTATTCAGTATGACTTCATCATCTAATTGCTCTATTATTTCTTTTAATTCATAATTTACAGATTTTTCTTGTTTGATTTCTAATACGTAACCTTGTAATTTTTGAGCTCCAAAAGGAATACTTACTCGCATTCCTACTTTTAAGGTTTCTTTTAAAAATTCTGGAATTTTATAGTCAAAGGTTTTATCGACACTTTTTGCTTTAATTTCTAAAAGAACACTTGCTACCATAATAACTCCTCTTTTATAAATAGTTTAAAATAATGCTCCATTTTTCTAGCATTTCTTCCATACTAATTCGACAATTGGCTGGTGAGGTACTAGGAAGACAAATGGTTTCTTTTTTTGTTTTGGGATAAATATATTTATAGTATAATTTATCGGCTGTTTTTCCTGCTGTAAAAATTTGAATATTTGGAAGTAATTCTATTATGTCTTCTATTTTATTTGGAACAACATTTTTAATGGATGCATCACTTGCACCTATTATATCACAAGATGCTATCGTATCCCATAGTGCAATATGATATTTTTTTAGGAATGCAATTTTATCAGTAATTTCTTCTTGAAATAAATTTTCTAAAATTCGCCAAAAACGATTTTGAGGATGCATGTAATAAAATGCATTTTCTCTTGATTTTCTACTTGGCATAGATCCTAATATTAATATTTTAGAGTTTTGATCATATACTGGTTTAATCATTTCATGAGTTACGTGTTCCATATTATTTTTCTTCTTCCATTGATATTAATTTTTTTTATTTTAATTAGTTTATCCAATTTTAGCAAGAAAAAACTGCACGGATGCAGTTTATCTTTTCTTTGTATCATTTAAAGTTTCTTTTAAAACCGTTCCAAAAGATGCAATGTTTTGAAGTTCAGCTGGTAAGATAATTTTGGTAGATTGTCCATCTGCAATTTTCGATAATGTTTCATAACTTTTTAGACGTAATACAGATTCGTCTGCTTTGGCGTCTTTTAATAATTTCATTCCATCTGCTTCTGCTTGTTTAATTTTAAGTAGAGCTTCTGCTTCTCCTTCTGCTCTTTTAATTCGTGCTTCTTTATCTGCTTCTGCTCGAAGTATCGCACTTTCTTTTTCTCCTTCTGCGATTAGGATACTTGATTTTTTTTCTCCTTCTGCTTGTAGAATTTTTTCACGTCGTTCTCTTTCGGCACGCATTTGTTTTTCCATTGCTTCTTGAATATCTTTTGGTGGTAAAATATTTTTTACTTCTACACGGTTTACTTTAATTCCCCAAGGATCTGTTGCTTCATCTAAAATGGCACGCATTTTAGAATTAATGATATCTCTTGAAGTTAAGGTTTGGTCTAATTCTAATTCTCCAATTAAATTTCGTAATGTTGTTGCTGTTAAATTTTCAATCGCACTAATTGGATAATCTACTCCATAGGTATATAATTTCGCATCTGTAATTTGAAAATAAACTACAGTATCAATTTGCATGGTCACGTTATCTTTTGTAATAACTGGCTGCGGCGCAAAGTCTTTTACGGTTTCTTTTAATGAAACGATTTTAGCAACTCGATCTACAAATGGAACTTTAAAATGAAGTCCATTACTCCAAGTAACATAATATGAACCCAAACGTTCTATCACATAAGTTTTGGCTTGTGGAACTACCTTAATACTTGGAATTAAAATAATCGCCACAATAATTAAAATAGCTATTAATATAGGCATAAACAAATTCCTCCTTTATTTTTCTTCTCGTTTATGAACTTTTAATTTTACACCATCGATTTCGTCAACAATAATTTCTTCCCCGATAGCGATTTTTTTAGAACTAATCGCACTCCACCGTTTTCCATCTACTTTTACTTCACCAATGGCATTTTTTGATATTTCTTCCGTGACAATTCCATTCATTCCAATCACTCGATCAGAATTGGTTTTAATGTCTTTTGGTTTAATCCATTTTTTTAAGATTGGTCGAGTGGTGAACATCAATAAAATTCCTACTAAAACAAAAACTCCAAATTGCCAAATAAATGGAACATGAAAAAATGAGATTGCAAGAGAAAGTAAAGCACTCACAATAAACCAAATGGTAACTAAATTCACTGTTATTGCTTCTATAAAAGCCAATGCAATAATAATCATGATCCATATTATCCAAATTTCCATAGAGACCCTCCTTCTAGTGTTATTCTATTATAAATCTTATGAAATTACAAGATTCGACATGAAAAAAACTTAGATTTTTTCTAAGTTTAAGCTTTGTCTGTTGATCCAATTCCACCAGTACGAATTCCCATCGCATTATCTTGATCTGTAATGAAATACTTTTGGAAAATAGCTTGACCAATGGCATCTCCTTTATGAATGGTAATACTTTGATCCATCATGTTGTAAAATTGAAAGTAAAAATGACCATCATTTGATTCATTTTCATAATAATCTGCATCTATAACTCCAATACTATTTGCCATAACAAGTCCTTTTTTTGGTCCAGAACTACGATTTACTAACATAATCCATTCATCTGGTTCACAATATACTTTTAATCCAGTTGGAACAAGAGTTGGCTTACCTCCTAATGTAAAACTTGGTATTGTTACATCTTCTGCCGCTTCGATATCATATCCTGCAGAATATTTGGTTTTACGAACTGGCAAATGAATCTCTTTGTCTTCCCAACCTTTTGCTATTTCAAATCCTCTTACTTTTTTTTCTAACATGTTATACTCTCTTTCTTTAATTGGTGTGCAATTGAAGAATTGTCAATATAAAGTACAATTTCTCCATTTTCTTTTTGTAATGTTTTTTCTACATCAATAATTCTTTGATTTGCACTTCCCACATATTTTAATTTTTCTTCTTTTAATTTTAACACAAATTTTCCTTCTAATAAAACATTAATGTGTTCTAATATTTCTTTTAAATTGGAATCATTTTCCATTTGACTCATTAATTCTTCCCAGGTATATCCTGTATAAACCCAAATCGTTTTCTTAGGGTATCTCATTTTGACATTTAAAACTAAGTCTCGAATGGTTTTTCGATTTTTCAAAAACAGTGGATCTCCTCCTGAAAGAGTTAAGCCATTACACCAACTTTGTTCTAATTCATGATATATTTCTTGAATGGCATCATCATCCAATAAAAGTCCATCATTTTCATCCCAGGTAAGAGCATTTTGACATGCAGGACAATGATGATCACAACCACTCGTCCACAACACGACTCTTAGACCTTCTCCATTTAGCATATCTGCTTTTGTTATATTATGATATCTCATACTAAAACTCCTTACATTGACTTTCTTTCTGATATTTCAACCATTTTGGCATAATTTAATCTCGTGTCTCCATGTACTCTTGAATAAGATAAATAACCATTCATTCGATCAATTTTGGTTAGATCTTCGCTTCCACATTTGGGACATGTTTCCATATCTAGTTCTTCATGACCACAATGATTACAGTAAGATAAAGATAAATTAACACCTTCGTAGAACCCTTTTTTCATAGCTCTTTCTACATAAGTAATGATGGCTTTTTTATTATAATTTAAGTTGTAACGAACATATTGAATTCTTCCTCCACGAAATAAATCCCAAAATCTTCCTTCTAAATCTTGTTTTTCGATTCCGTTAATATTTTCCCAAACACCACAATGAAAAGAATTGGATACATATTCTCTTGACGAAACACCTTCTATAACCCCATATTTTTTTCGAAATTGTTCCACTTGTAGTCCACAAAGATTTTCAGCTGGAGTTCCATAGATTGCATAAAGAATATGATCTTCTTGTTTAAATTCTAATATTTTTTTATTGATATATTCCATTACTTCTAAGGCAAACGCACCATCTTCTACCAATGATTTTCCATTATATAATACTTGAAGTTCGTTTAAAGCTGTTATTCCAAAAGAAGCTGTGGATGCTTCTAAAAGTGGTGCAATTTCTTCATTCGGTTTTAAATGTCCTTTATAAAAACCTCCTTCACAATATGCAAGTGGATTGGTACTAGCTTTTTTCTTCCCTAAATAATGATAAGTTCTTATATGAATTTTTCTTATCATTTCAAGATAATAATCTAATACATCATAAAAATCTTTTTGTTCTTCTCGTGATTTTGCTAAAATCATTGGTAAATTTAACGAAACAGCTCCAATATTGAATCTTCCAATAAATACTGGTTTGTCATCTTTATCGGCTGGTTCAAAACCACCACGTTCAAAATATGGACTTAAAAAAGCACGACAGCCCATGGGACTAATAATTTTTCCATATTTTTTATAAATTTCTGGAACATATCCTTCTCCACTTAACGATAAATAGTCTGGATACATAGTCTTAGAACTACATTCAATGGCTGCTAAAAAATTATCTCTTAATTCTTTTCCTTCTCCATGTAAATTTTCATCATATAAAAATACTAGTTTTGGAAAAAGAGTTGGTTTTTTTCTTCCTTCTTTTCCTTGGCCTTTTTGATGCGTTTCTAATATGGTCTTGGCAATCATTTTTCCGAATTCACTTTTGTCTACTCCAAAAGTAAATGTTACAAAAGGATAATCACCTCTAGAAGAACCTACACTATTTAATTTATATTCGATTCCCTGATATCCTTGTTCACATTCTCTTTTCGTCTTTTTTAATGCGTAAAAGTTAGCTCCTGATTCATCATTGGTTCCTGATATATCTAAATATTCTTGGTAAAATTTTCGATAAGTTTTTTCTGCATAATAAGACAATATGGTATCTACTTCAGGAACGGTAAATCCCCCATATTGCATGGCAGCTGTATTGATGATGACATCACCCATTACATCAAATGCGGTATCTAAACTTTTTGGTTCGTTATACCAAAGATTTCCCATTTCAAATCCATCTTTCATGACACTGCCAACATCACATAAGCAACAATTCATAGTATCACGTCTTGCAGACATATCATGTACATAAATATAACCATCTTCGGTTGCTTCTACTTCTCCAGAAGTTAAAAAAAATTTTTTGTATAGTTCTTTGTTTAAACTTCCATACACTAAACTTCTTTGTGTTGCAACTAAAGCACTATCTGTGTTTGAATTTTCTTTATCTCCAATATAATTAATGGCCTGCGCTTTTTTATACACTTTATCTAAAATGTGAACAAAGTCCATTTTATAATTTCGATATTCACGGTAACTTTTTGCAACCAATGGATTCACTTTTTCCAAAGCTGCTTCTACACAATTGTGAATTTGTTGTACTTCAGGATCGGTTGTTTGGGTTTTTAAAAAGTCTAAGACGATTGATACGACTTCTTCTTCCGCTTCTTTTGTTAATTCTACCATTACTCTTTCTGCACTTTTTCGTATTGCTATTTTAATTTTATCTGGATCAAAGTCTTGCCTATTCCCATTTCTTTTGACGATTTTTATCTTTTTTGCAAGTTCTTTTTCTTTTTTGTTCATGAATACTCCCACTTCTTTCTATTTTTAACATTGTAACATTGAAATCGTTCTTTTTTTGTTGCATTTGCAACATTTAATCTTTTTTTCTTTTTTCTTTTTTTCTTTTCAAAAATAGTGCTGATTTTATCGGGATATTTGATTTCATTTTCTTGTTCTTCTTGACATTTTTACGTCGTCAATGGCTTGTAAAGAAAAAAGAAAGATTATCGCACTCTTTCTTTGTCTATTTCATATAATACAATCTTTTTTTCTTGTCGTGTTTTTGTCATGTCAATCACTCGTTGATTTTTTGAACCTTTCCATTTAAGTCTTGGATCATGAAGTTCATCTTGATAAGGACCATCTATTAAAACATCAATATCTTTTAATAATTCTAAATCTTTTATTTTTTCGATTAAAAATCCTGTCCAAAGCCAAATGTTTTTATTTGGATATTGACATTTCATTTTCTGAATTAATTTTTTAGTTCCTTCTATATTTCTTTTATGAAGTGGTTCACCACCTAAAATCGATAATCCTTGGATATAATCTTCTTTACATAATTCTAAAATTTGATCTATTGTTTGGTCTGTAAATTCAGTTCCATTTTCAAAATCATGTGTTTCAGGATTGAAGCAATTTTTACAATGAAATTCACATCCTTGAAAGAAAATGGATACTCGAACTCCAGGTCCATTTACAATGTCCATTTTTCTAATTTTATGATATTTCATACTATCTTTTCCACATCTTTGTTATCTAAGTGAATGACTCTTTCTTTAATTTCTTGAGTTCTTCCTTTATTCCAAAAATTAGTTCCGATGTATCCACATGTTCTTCTGGCTACATTTAATTTATCATGATTTTTATTACCACAATTTGGACAATACCATTCTAAGTTTTCATCAATTAAAATTTCTCCTGTATAACCACAATCATGACAGTAATCACATTTTGTATTTAACTCTGCATACATGATATTATGATAAATAAATTGTATCACTTCTAATACTGCTTCTAAATTGGTTGTTAAATTCGGGGTTTCTATATAAGAAATTGCCCCACCTGGTGATAATTCTTGAAATTCACTTTCTAATTTTAATTTAGTAAAAGCATCGATTTCTTCAAAGACAGGAACATGATAAGAATTGGTTATATAATCACGATCTGTAATTCCTTTGATTACTCCAAATCGTTCTTTTAAACACTTGGCAAATTTATAAGTAGTTGATTCAATGGGCGTTCCATACAAACTATAATCAATATCTTCTAGATTTTTCCATTTTTCACAAGCTTCATTTAGTTTCTTCATTACTTGAAGACCAAATTCTTTTCCGATTCCTTCATCTGTATGAGAATGATTCGTCATATATTTTACGCATTCATATAATCCAGCATACCCAAGAGAAATGGTAGAATAGCCATGATGTAATAATTCATGTATACTTTCTCCTTTTTTTAGTCTTGCTAAGGCTCCATGTTGCCATAAAATTGGAGCGACATCACTGGTTGCTTTACTAAGTCTTTTATGACGGATTTGTAATGCTCGATGACATAATTCCAATCGTTCTTCTAATATATTCCAAAATTGATCCATATCTTGATCACTTGTCAATGCAACATCAACTAAATTAATGGTTACGACACCTTGATTAAATCTTCCATAATATTTTGGGTTACCATTCGTATCAAGAAAAGGTGTTAAAAAAGAACGACACCCCATACATGGATAACATTGACCATTTTTATTCTTATCAATTTTTAATTGTTTCATAATTTTTTCAGAAATATAATCGGGTACCATTCTTTTGGCAGTACATTCAGCTGCTAACTCGGTTAGATACCAATATTTACTATCTTCATAAATATTATCTTCTTCTAAAATATAAAGAAGTTTTGGAAAGGCTGGTGTAATAAACACACCTTTTTCATTTTTCATTCCTTCTATTCGTTGCTTTAATACTTCTTCAATAATCATGGCTAATTCTTCTTTGTACTCTATTGTTTCTCCAAGATACATACATACACTTAAAAAAGGCGCTTGACCATTGGTTGTTGTCATGGAATTGATTTGATATTGAAATGTTTGTACTCCATCCGTAATTTCTTTTTTTAAATCTTCTTTTGCATATTTTTCACAATCACTTTTACTCATCTTTCGGTTTTGGTATTTTTCTAAATAGTATTCATAACTATCTTTTACAAAAGGAGCTAAATGTGTAAGTGTTATAGTGACTCCTCCATATTGACTCGAATTGACCGCAGTAATCGCTTGAGTTGCAATCGTCATTGCTGTAATAAATTTGTGTGGTTTTTCAATCATGACTCCATTGATATTGGTTCCATTTTGAAGCATATCTTCTAAGTTCATTAAAGAACAATTGTGCATGGCATTTTGAGCAAAATAATCGGCATCATGAAAATGAATGATTCCATCATCATGTGCTCTTACAATATCATCTGGAAGTAAAAATCTTCTTGTAATATCGGTACTGGTAATTCCTGCTAAGTAATCTCTTTGAACCGTAATGATCTTAGCATTTTTATTGGAGTTTTCATTATTCCAATATTCACTTTCTCCATCAATTAATTCTTTGATTGCTAAGTCTGTCGTATTGCTTTTTCGAACCAATTCTCTTGTATATCGATAAGTGATATATTTTTTAGCTAATTTATATTTTCCTATGGACATTAGCTTCATTTCAATAATATCTTGGATATCTTCTACTAAAATTCGTTTCTTTCCTAATTTTTCAATATATCGAATAATATTTTTGATTTGAGTGTTAGATGCTTGATCATCTTCTTCTACATCATTATTTGCTGCTAATATTGCTTTTTCAATTTTATCTGGACTATAATCAACCATATGTCCATCTCGTTTAATTACTTTCATATTTTTATGCCTTTCTTTCTTTTCAGTATATCATAGTTCAAAAAAATACAGTGTTGCAATTGCAACTTTTTTTAAATTCATTTATTATAGATATAGAGGTGCTATTATGACCAATCCTTTTCATAATATTGATTTCAAAGATCGTGAAAAATTATTAAAAAGTTTAGAATCTCATTCTTTTCATTTTCCAAAAAATAATTCAATTTTTTCGATTTTTGAACAAGAGAATCATATTGGAATTATTTTAAATGGGTATCTGCAAATTGTAAGAATTGATTCAAATGGAAATCGCATTATTATGGAAGAAATTGGAGAAAATGAGATATTTGGTTCTTTTATGTTATCTTTCAAAAGTGCTGAATATGAAATTCTTGCAAAAGAAGACACGGATATTGTTGTTTTAGAATATGATCAAATTTTACATCATCAAGATCTTAACAAAAAATATTATTTTCAATTTCTGCAAAATATGTTGGAAATTAGTTTTCAAAAAATGAAAGAAAAAAATGAAAGAATTGAAATTTTAACCAAAAAAACAATTCGAAATAAATTATTAGAATATTTTAATATTATTTCAAGCAAGTATGGATCAAAGTATGTTTATCTTCCCTTTAATTTCACAGATTTAGCTGATTATTTAGCTATTGATCGTTCTGCCATGTCAAGAGAGCTTAAAAATTTAAAAGAAGAGGGATTAATTGAGGTAAAAGGAAAACGAATTACACTCCTTTATGATAAATTTAGTAGTATTTATAAAATGATACATCCTTATTAAAAAAAACATTCATTTGACAAGCAAATGAATGTTTTTCCTAAATTGAAAAATGAACCGCACCACAAGGTGTGGTTTTTTGATAAAATAA
>CAOJNP010000034.1 GCA_948439995.1 uncultured Erysipelotrichaceae bacterium
CCTCCCGTTATTATTATATAATGAATTTCTTTCTTTGTTAAGAGGTTAATTTGTTTTTTTGCTAACTTCAAGATTTCTTCTAAGCGACTACTAGCAATATCACTGGCTTCATACTGATTAATTTTTAAGTTTTCGCCTTCTTGATTGGTTACTTCTACCATTCTTGATGGACTTGCCATTCTTTTATGGGCTAAACATAAATTCTCTTTGATTTGTTTTGCTTCTTTTTTACTTATCTTATAAACATAAGCTAAATCATTGTCGATATTTTGGCCACCTAATTCAAGTACTGCGGTATTTAATAGAATTCCTTTATTAAATATTGATACGGTTGTTGTATCTTTTCCCATATTAATAATCGTTCCTATTTTGTCTTTCATGCTATTATTTCGAATACTAAAATAATCTCCTAAAGCACTCACTGTAATATCAATCACTTGCACTCCAATTTGTTCTATACATTCAATTAATGGATGTACATTCCTTCTTGGAACTGTTACCAATAATGTTTTTACTTTTAATTGTTCCGCTATCATCTTTAAAGGATTCGATACAATTTCATCATCATTGATTTTAAATCCTGTCGGAATAATCGCAGCCAATTCTTCTTCAATAGAAATTCGATTATAACTTGCTGCTTGCATGGCTCTAATAATATCGCTACTTTTTATTAAATGATCTTCTGAATGAATTGTGGTTAAGCCTTCACTAATTTCAAGGGCAGCATCTTGACTGGGAACTGATGCAATTACTTTTCGAATTGGAAGTCCAATCATATCTTCTGCTTTTTGAAAAACGCTTTTTAATGAGTGAACAACTTGTTTTTTATCAACAACAAAGCCACACTCAATCCCTTCTGTCGTACACTCTGAAACAGCCAAAATGTTTAATTTATTTTTCATGAATTCACCTACAACAAGCTTCAAACTATTGGAACCCATATCTAAACTAGCTATGATCTTTCTCATATAGTGCACTCCTATTTTTCATTCTAATAGACATTATACAGAAAAAATTGATAAACTGCAAGAAAATCGTATCAAAAATCATAGAAATATATGGATAAAAATTGTAAATGAAGTATTTATTTTCTATAAAAATGTTTTTTTATAAAAAAAAATATGTATAACTTTTTCGTTATACATACCATTTATTTTAAATTAGAAATTAATTCATCTTTTTTCATGGTGCTATAACCTTTTATGCCTTGTTCTTTTGCTACTGCTTTTAATTCTGCTAAACTCATTTTACTGTAATCTGTTTTTTCTTCTTTTCCAGATTCTACTTTTTCTACTTTTTTCGTTTCAGTAGAAATCTCTTTTTTGGCATTTCCACCATTTTTTAAAGCTGATTTTGCAATTTCTACTAATTTTTGAAATGCACTTGGATTATCGATTGCAAGTTCTGAGATCATTTTACGATTCATTTTAATTCCTGCAATTGTTAGTCCATTCATAAATTTGGAATAACTAATCTCATTCATTCTACAAGCAGCATTGATACGTGTAATCCATAATCTTCTATAATTTCTCTTATTTTGTTTTCTATCTCGGTAAGCATAAGCTCCACTATGAAATAGTTGTTCTTGCGCTGTTTTATATAATCTATGTTTGGAACCAAAATAACCTTTTGCTTGTTTTAATACTTTACGACGTCTGTTTTTTGAAACAACGCCACCTTTTACTCTTGCCATATTTACTCACCTACTAGATGACAGTTTTTAATCTGTCAGCTTCTCCTTTACTTAAGATTCCTTTTTTTCTTCTTTGTCTAATTTGTTTTGGAGTATCTTTATTTGTTTGATGGTTTCCTCCACTTGCTTTATAAGTTAATGTTCCATTTTTTTTCTTTTTAAATACTTTACTACTAGCTTTATGTGTTTTTTGTTTTGCACCTTTTGCCATTTTAACTTCCTTCTTTCTTTTTATTTTTTGGGTGCTAAAAGCATATGCATAACACGACCTTCTAGTTTTGGACTAGTTTCAACCATGCTTACATCGCTTAATTTTTCAGCAAATTTTTCTAATACTTCGCGACCCAATTCGGTATGTGCCATTTGTCTTCCTTTAAACCGAATTAAAGCTTTGATTTTATGACCTTTTTCTAAATAACCATGAGCGTTTCTAACACGAGTTTCAAAATCTCCGATATCAATGACAACTGATAATCGATATTCTTTGATTTCCTTATTGGTTTCCCTTTGTTTTTTCTGAGCTTCTTTTTGTTTCTTTTGTTTTTCATATTTAAACTTGTTATAATCCATGATTTTTCCAACAGCTGGAGTACTATTACCACTCATCAAAACTAAATCAAGACCTGCATAATTAGCAAGGGTTAAAGCATCATTGATACTTTTTACTCCCATTTGCTCCCCATTTGGTCCAATTACCATAAGTTCTGAAACCTTAATTTCTTCATTGACTTTCAGGTCATTTTTATTATTTGCTATAGAAATGCACCTCCATACATTATAAAAGGTAGATACATTGTATCCACCTGGCAATTTAAAATTTAAACTCAAAATTTTATTAGGCCTTTTAACCTATGTTCACCATGGAACATCAGGTGAATGGTGGATCCCATTTCTTCCCTTTTTCATAACAATATTCATTATAATGGAAATTATGACTATTGTCAAACCTTTTTCTACTTTATTTTCCATCTTTTTTCTTTGTTGAGCGTACTATTAAAATTTTATATAACAATAAAAATATAATACCTACGATACTTGATATCAAACCTATTCTAAAAAAAGAGTTTCTAATATTTAAAATATTGATTGGCAAAAATTCGAATACATTTTGTAATTTCTCTAGTTTTAAAATAAAGTACGTAAACAAAAAGAAAAAACAACTAAATAAGTTAATTCCACCAAGGGAAAAGAAAGTTTCCTTTTTATAAATTGTGAAAAAAAGGATGATTAAAAGTATTGTAAATAACAAAAGACCATAATACAATTTATCGCTTAGTAAAAGTTGAAAATTAGAAATCAAAGTAAGATTAGAATTTACAAACTTTAATAAAGTATCAGCTTTATTGATTAATTCAGTTGCTAAATTTTTTATTTTTGATGGCGATAAATTTGCATTGTATTTTTCATTATATTTTTGAATCCCTTGATTTAAAATAGTTTCTACTTTCTCTTTTGGGATTGAGGGTATTTCTTCCCCTTTTTTAGTAGCCGTTATTACTTCATCAATATAATGATCAATTACTTCTTTTTGTTCTTTATCTTCTAATATTTCATCAATTATTTTTGGTGGAATCTCATTTTCTTTTAATACTCCATCTAAAATTTTATGAAGATCTTCTTTTTGATAATGTTTTAATTCCTCTATTTTGCTGATATTAATATCACTTGTTTTTGCAAAAACATCTTCTAAAAAAATTCCTCTCAAAATAGTCAGATACAAGAAACTTATGATACATAAAAATAATAAAACTTCTAAAGTTATTTTTAGCATTCTTTTCCACATTTTCTTTTCCTTCTTTCTTTTTTATTATATCAAGTAAATTCAGATATTCGAAATTTTTATTTGATTACATAGAAAAAAGAGACAGAAAATTAAATTTTTGTCTCTTTTTTTTCTAATTCAGAAATCAACTTTTTCATACCAACATACGGAAGTAAAGCACAATTTTTACGATTATTTTGTTTGTATATTTCATTGTAAGCTAATGCTTCTTTTAATATTTCTTCATTATATTTGTTTTCATTCACCATGTTTTCAAAATTTTCAATGTATTCTTTTGCTTCTTCTATTGTTTTTCCAATTAAATTTGAAATCATAATGGAACAAGAGGAAGTACTAATTGCACAAGCTTCTCCATTAAAACAAATGTCTTCTATTATATTATCATTTGTTTTCATATAAATGTCTAAATTATCGATACAAGAAGCATTATTGGTATTTGCTTTTTGATAAGTATTGTCAGTACATTCTTTTTTATGACGTGGATTTTGATAATGATCCATAATAATTTCTCTTCTTAAAAATTCATCCATTTATAACATCTCTTTCAGTATTTTTTCTTTATCTTTTAATAATTCTACTAATGCATCAATTTCTTCTTCCGTATTATAAAAATATAAACTGACACGAATGGTGTTCGTAACACCTGTTTCTTTTTTTAATATTTTGGCACAATGGTTTCCAGCTCTAACACAGATATTATATTTGTTTAAATAATAAGCAACATCTTGACTAAATATCCCTTCGACATTAAAAGCAACAATTCCACTATCACTTTCGATATTAATTAAATCAATATGAGGTACCATTAGTAATTTGTCAATTAAATATTTTCTTAGTTTTACTTCGTAAGTTTGAATATTTTCCATTCCTATTTTTGATAAATAGTCAATGGATGCACCAAAACCTATGACTCCTGCTATATTTGGAGTTCCTGCTTCTAATCTAGTTGGTAGTTCTTTTAATATTACTTCTTGAATAGAATCAAACGATTCATTCATTCCTCCCCCCATATTAAGGGGTTCTACACTCTCCATTAATTGACGTTTTCCATACAGGACTCCAACACCAGTTGGTCCACACATTTTATGGGCAGAAAAGGTTAAGAAATCGACATCTAAATCTTGAACATCTGTTTTTTTATGAGCGATACTTTGTGCTGCATCAACGACGACAAAAATATTATTTTTATGGGCAAATTCACAAATTTCTTTAATCGGTCTAATATCTCCAATTACATTTGTAATTTCTGCAAGGGCAATAACTTTTGTTTGGGGAGTTATACTTTTTTTCACATTTTCCATTGTAACATAATGATTATCATCTAATGGAATATAGTTGACGGAACATCCATATTTTTTGGCTAAACGAAACCATGGTAAAACATTCGAAGCATGTTCACTTTGTGTGATCAATATCTCATCTTCTGGTTCAATAATATTTTCAAAAAAACCTCTTACTAATAAGTTTAAAGATTCGGTATCACCACTGGTAAAAATAATTTCTTCTTTTTCTTTCGCATTGATAAATTTTCGGACCTTTTCTCTTGTATTTTCATATGCTTGATCTACTTTAAACGAAATATCATAGTCTCCTCGATGGGCATTGGCTCCATAATTGGAATAGTAATCACTTATCGCATCAATCATCATTTTTGGTTTTAGCGTGGTAGCTCCATTATCTAAATAGATAATATCTTGATTTAACATAGGAAAATCTTCACGATTCATTTTTTCCACCTCCTTGTGTTTTTAATTGATTTAAAAAGCCTTGTTTGATTAAAAGGATTGCGTCTTCTTTTTTGATTCCTTTACTTTTTAAATAAAAAAGTTCCGTTTCATCAATACATTTTATTGTTGCATTATGATTTGCAATGACATCCATCGAATCAACAATTAATTCTGGAATAAATGTAATAGAAGGATTTCCCAAAGAAAGTCCTTTTATTTCTTCTGACAATTCATTTTCTTTCGTATTTTTTGCAATCTTACCCATGGTTTTAATTAAACAGTTTCCTTCTTTTTCTGTTACAACAGAAAATAGAATTTCACACTTATTTTGATCGCCTTCTAAATTTATTTTAAAATTTAATTGAAAATGCTTATCGGTTTCAATGTAACAATGACTTTTTACATTTGTATTGCTTTCACAATTTAGAATGATTTCTAAATCTTTCTTTTCTTTGAACCAATTGGCATTAAGATTTAAACTTGCATTTTTTTCTAAAGTAATGGTAAGTTTATTACTACTATTTATCAAAATGTCAGTAATCTTATTATTTCCACTCAGATGAATATGAGCATCTTCTTTTTTTACTTCCAAACATCCATTGATTTGACTCCAATTTTTTTCATATTCATCTACTATTATTTTATTCATTTTATCACTTCTTACGTAGTCCTTTGACTATAAATATTCTTTAAAACCGCTTTTTTCAATTTCAAGAGCTAAAGATTTTTCTCCACTTTTTATAATGTGTCCATTTTTTAAAATATGAACCCAATCTGGTTTGATTTCTTCTAATATTTGATTATGATGGGTAATAATTAGAATACTTGGCTTTTTTTCTTTATAATATTCCATGATCGAAGAGGAAACGATTTTTAAAGCATCGATATCTAATCCAGAATCTAATTCATCTAATAAAATTAGTTTTGGTTCTAACATCCATAAATGAAGAAGTTCATTTTTCTTTCTTTCTCCTCCACTCATTCCATCATTAATAGCCCGATGCAAAAAGTTTTTTGGCAAATTGATTTTTTCACATATTTCGTTACATTTTTTATTAAATTCAAAAATATTTAATTTTTCTTCTCTTCTTGCATTTAGAGCCATTCTTAACATTTCAGCATTGGTAACACCTTCAATTGTAGTAGGATTTTGACTAATATAATAAATTCCTAATTTACTAATTTCATCGGTGTTTAAATTATTGATTACTTTTTCATTAAATGTAATTATTCCATTGGTAATTTGATATTCAGGACTTTTCATGATCGCTTTACAAATGGTACTTTTTCCTACACCATTTGGACCCATTAATGCATGAATTTCTCCATCTTTCATGTTTAAATTAAAATCTTTTATAATCTCTTGATCCAAAACTTGAACATTTAAATTTTTTATTGTTAGCATAAAACCACCATGTTTATTTTATCATAATTTCTTTTTATAAAAAAAAAAATCTTTTCATGTTTATTTTGAAAAAGATTTTCTGATTGTTTTTTATGAAACCAATTCTTTCTTTTTGATCATATGAAAATGATTTCTTTTAATTAAATTTATATATTTTTTTTGCAAAATGGTATCCTGGTACAGCAATAATTCTTGGTAGACATGTGAGTGTTGCAACGGATCTCCATCTTAATTGATGATATAATTTTTTATCATAATTTTTTAAATAATTCCAAAGTTCTTTTCTTTTTTTCTGATCTTCTTTTGTATTATTAATTTTTAATAAAATGGTACAAATACTCATCATGATACTTAAATAATGAAGTTCATAAGTACATAATTTTGGATTTTGTAACTTATGCTTTAGAGGACTACCCATTTCAATCATTGTTTTTGTGACAAAAATTTGTTGGTCTATTCTTGTAAGCATTATACTTTCATTGACAGATTGATCTTCTCTTCCAATAAAATAACGATATAAATCAGTATTCATGTAAAACATATTCTTTACTTTACGAAGTGATTTATAGACAAAAATATTATCGACATAAAATGTATGTTCTGGTAATTTTAACTTTGTTTCTTTTAAAAATTTTGTTTTGAAAAATACCGAGTGCATTAATAAATATTCTCCTGGTTTAAATTTCTTGATATCATCCCAGGAAAAAATTTTATTTTGAGGTAAATTTAAATAGCGAATTACTCTTTGATTTCCTTCTTTTTCATATACATAATTGGCTATAAGTAATTCTACTTCTTGCTTTTCCTTTACAAATATTTCAATTTGATTTAACACTTTTTGTAAAGACTGTTCTGAAACCCAATCATCACTATCCACTACTTTAAAGTAAAGTCCAGTGGCAAGTTCTAATCCTTTATTGACACCAGATCCATGACCTCCATTTTCTTTGTCGATTACTTTTATGATCGTAGGATATTTTTTTTCATATTCTTTTGCAATTTTTAATGTATTATCTTTGGAACCATCGTTTACGATAATTATTTCTACTTTTTCTCCACCTGATAAAATAGAATCAATAGCGTGTGACATATATTGACTGGAATTATAACATGGTATAACAAAACTAATTAATTTCATTCTTTTCCTCTTTTCGTATCATCTATAATAAGATAATATGCTGTTTGCAATGTTCTTAGCAATTTCTTCTCGATAATTTAAAATCCATTTGGCATCTTCTAAATTATCATGATATGCAATTTCAATTAAAGTACCACAAGGAATAAAGTCATCATTTGCCTCTCCCAATGAACCATTTGCATATTTGACACCTCGATTGGTAGATGGATCATTTTTATTTGGATATATTTGATATAAGTTTTGATAAAGATTGGTCGCGATACTAAGAGATTTGCTAGTAGGCTTATCAACATATATTTCTATTCCTTTTGCTTCTCCAGTGGAAGAGGCATTGGAATGAATGGCTAGATGTAAATCACTTTTTACATAATTACTTTCTCTTAAATGAGTATTAATATCATTACTAGATTTATTTTTATAAACGATGACCCCGTTTTCTTTTAAGATTTGTTCTAAAATATTTGCTAGTTTATTCATTTCTTGCATTTCTGTTGTATAACCTGCTTCTAAATTTCCATGATTCCATGATTGGTTAGATGGACTTAAATAAACCACTAAGTCTTTTTCTCCAATTTTAAAATCGTAAGTATTTGTTTCACTATCATATCTTCTATTACTAATTGCTTTGGTTTTAATGAGTGTGTCATCTTGAATGATTATAGGTGTTTTATAAACCATACTTGATTCATTTGGCTCGCTTCCATCTAAAGTGTAATAAATGATTGCCCCTGGAGTTCTTGTATTTAAAGTTATTTTTGTTCCACTTTTGATAAAATCTGGATGATGCGAAGTATAAACTGGGTCGGTGGTTTCTTTTTTTCCAACATATGCCTCGACTCCTGTTTTTTCTGATATTTCTTCATAATCTAAATAAGCTGCTTCAATTTCAAAATAATAATTTTTTTCTTCATTTAAATATTCTGCGGGAAGTGTATATTCTTTTATATTATTTGGTACTTCAATGTGATCTTTTCTTACTCCTTCTTCATATACATTAAAATAAAAGTTAGTAGCATTGGTTCCTCCATCAAAAGTAAATTTTAAATCATTCCATCTTGTTTTAAATGATTCTTTTGGTGATGTTAGATTCATTTTTCCAATCATTGGTGTATTGATATAAAAATTATAAATACTAATTAAACAATTTTGTTCGGTATAAAGTTTTGCGGTTATTCTTCCTGCATATCCTTCTAATTTTTGGTATGGAACATAAATATTATCTGTTTTTATGGTTTCTTCATAAATGACTTGATTTAAATATTCTAATTTTAAAATATATTTTTCATTTTGTCCGTAACCATATAATAGTAAGCTAAGTCCTTTTTTTGCATCAATATATCGGCCATTAATATTTTTAAAACTAGCATTTCTCCACAAATATTCATAAACTTCTTCCGCTTGTTTTTTGGTTCCATTTTTGTTTTTTGCAGCTACGTGAATTTTTAAATGATCTCCATAATTCGCCGTAAAATTTTTAAGAAGAATATTGGTATCTGTACTTTCAGTTCTAAATAATTCTTCTTCTTTTCGATTGGTGATTAAAACTTCATAAGATACAGCATGATGAGATTTTTCGATTTCTAAATAATATCCTTCAATTTCTTCTTGAAAACCCAAAATATGAAATTCTCCTAATTTCGGTTCTTTATAACTATAATAGCCGAGTAAGAAACAAAGGAAGCATAAAATGATTGCAACGCTAATGGTAATGATAATAAAATATTGTTTTTTTACTTCATTCATACTACTAACTCCTATTATATGCATTATATCGGAAAAGACAATATATTGCAATTTAGGATATAAAAAAGACTCTAAATTGAGTCTTTGTAATTAATCTTTTTGTTTTACTGATTTAAAAATCTTCTTCCATAATTTATTACTACTGTAATTTAAAATCCCTACTTTATAAATTCGAAGTCCATAGCGGAAGAATAAAACACAAAATGCTATACAAATTATCGTAGAAATTCCAAGTTCTAATAATGTTGTTTGCCCAAGCATAAAGATTACTGGTGCTACTAAAAAGGAAAGCAATGGAACATAAGAGATGATTTTAATAAATAATGCACCATCAAATTGACTTGCCATGATGGCAATATAATATCCTACTAGTAATACTATCATTAATGGAGTTTGTAATTGTTGATAGTCTTCAATACTTGTTGTCATACTTGCTAGTACTCCTGCTAAAATAGCATATAGTAAGAAAGATGTAATAAATAATACTATCATAATCGGAAGACCTTTTAATAATAATTCTAATACACCACTGTCTTTTATCATTTGAAATAAATCTGTTACTTGTTTTGCAACGTCACTACTTACCGATAAAGCTCCACTTGCTGAAATTAAAGATCGTATTAGATATGCAACAACTCCATAAAGAAGCAATAACCCTCCTTGAATTACAACAAATAAAGTAGAAGAATAGATTTTGGATAAGAAATGTACTTTTGGAGATACATTTGAGATGATAATTTCCATTCCTCGAGTCGATTTTTCATCGTTTATTTCTGCTCCAATCATTTGAGTTAACATGGTAATTAAGAAAAAGAATGGAACAATGAAGATTAAAATTAATCCAGAAGAAATCATATCTTTGCTTTCTGCATTTTCAGCTTCTTCATTGGTAACCGTTTTATTTATATTTACAGGATTTGTAATTGACCCAATTTCGCTTTCGGTTAAACCACTTTTTTCTAAAACAATATTACTTTTTACTTGATTTAATGTAGAAAATATCATTTGATAAGTGATGGTATCAATTGGATCATAACTAATTACATCGACTTTCATGTACTCGGTGTCATCTGATTTCATCCAAATGATAATGTTATCATTGTCTTTATTTAAATCTTGTTTTAGTTTTTCTAAACTTTCTTCTGTTTTTGTCACTTCAAAATTTTTTGATTCTCCAACACTTTCCGAGATTTGACCTAATAAATTTTCAAAAATAGGATAGGTATTGGTATCATCTAATACATATACTTGTCTTTTTTCTTCAAAGTCACCTCCAAATAATGTAATAATTCGATCGATGTTGGTAAGTCCAATTAGAAAAAGAGCGATAATTATATTTGCTACTTTGAACCATTTTGTTTTAATTTTTTTATTTAAGCTTTGTTTAATTAAGAATTTAAGTTTAGTTTTCATATGCTACACCTACTTTATCTAAGAAAATTTCATTTAAGGTTGGATCTTCAACACGAAATTCTGTTACGTCTTTGCATTTTTTTATTTCAGCAAAAACATCTTCAATGTATTCATCCGATTCTATTTTAATCACAATATCATTCGCATTTTCAGATACTTCTACTACTCCTTTAATTTTTTGTAGTTTTTCTATTTCAGCATTTGCTTTTACATGAATATTTTTCTTGCGATAACTTTTTTTAATTTCTTTTAAAGATCCTTGTAAAACACTTTTTCCATGAACTAATATTACTAATTTTTCGCAAAATAGTTCTACATGTTCCATTCGATGTGAAGAAAAAATAATACTCGTTCCTTTTTCTTTTAATTCTCTTATTACTTCCATAAATTGTGCGACATTAATGGGGTCTAGTCCTGAGAATGGCTCATCTAATATTAGTAATTTTGGTTCATTAATTAAGCTCGTGATGAATTGAATTTTTTGTTGATTTCCTTTACTTAATTCTTTAATTTTCTTGTCCTTATATTCTTTGATATGAAATCTCTCTAACCAATAATCTAACTTTTTTAAAATTGATTTTTCATCCATTCCTTTTAAAACTCCATAATAAATTACTTGTTCTTTTACTGTTAATTTGGTTAATAAGCTTCTTTCTTCTGTTAAAAAACCAATCTTATCTGTAACATTATAATCAATGGTTTTACCATCTAATAAAATTGAGCCTTCCGTTTTGTCTAAAAGACCAATAATCATTCGAAATGTTGTTGTTTTTCCAGCACCATTTACGCCAAGAAGGTCAAATATTTCTCCATCTTGAACTTCAAAAGACAAATTATCGACTGCTTTAAAATCGCCATAATATTTTGTCACATTTTCTACTTTTAACATAGATTCACTCCTTTTTTTCATTATACACTTCCTTAAAATAAAATAAAACAGAAAAGTGAAATTTATTGTGTTATAATTTTCATAAATGAAAATTATTGAAAAAATACGAATTTTTTATATTAATTTCAAGCTTATTTTTTGAAAAATCGTTTCTTTTTTTAATTGTCCAGAAATGTTTGGATAAAAAAAAGTCTATATAGCAAAACTATACAGACAATTTTTTTATACTTTATGGTAGTCTGCACGGGATTTGAACCCGTACATATGCGCTTGAGAGGCGCACGTGTTAACCCTTTCACCAGCAGACCATGTTAATAATGCTTTTTTCCAAAGACTTTACTATAATAACATAACCGCTTATTTTTTACAATATTTTATTCATAGACAAACTTGCTAATATAAATCAAGTACTTTTTATAACTTTTTCAATTCATAAATT
>CAOJNP010000035.1 GCA_948439995.1 uncultured Erysipelotrichaceae bacterium
GGCCTGTCGGACCTGTAACACCTTGTGGACCTGTCGGACCTGTTAATCCTTGTGGACCTGTCGGACCTGTAACACCTTGTGGACCTGTCGGACCAGTTGCTCCTGCAGGAATTACAAAATTTAATATAGCATTTTCACTTGTTCCTGCATTGATTACAGATGCTTCAGAACCAGGTAATCCAACGGTTGTTGTACCTACATCAATAGTAGCTGGTCCTTGTGGACCAGTAGGGCCTGTTGGACCAACGACATTTCGTCCAGAACAGCAACAACCTTGACTCGGATGATTCGCCGCATATTCTTGAACTTTGCATTGTGCTTGACGATAAAGATTATTCATAATAAACTCCTTTCCATAATAAATTATGAAATAATCTTATTTTTGCAAGTGTATCTAACCTAAAAAATAGAAAGATTTAAAAAGTTTAACAAAAAAAGATTACTTTATTTGAAAGTAGTCTTTTTGAATATTAATCTATTACTTCAATTTTCATTAAATTTGTTGTTCTATTTGCCTCATTATTTGGAAAACCGCCAGTTGTAATAATTAAGTCATTTTTTTTAAGATCCATGAATGCTTTTGAAACTTCAACACTTTTTATTAAAACATCATCTGTGGAATTCATAATTGGTAAAATACTAGAATAAACTCCCCAGTTCAAAGCTAATCTTCGACCCGTTTTTTCATCTGGCACCAATGCCAATATAGGTGCATTAGGTTTTAAATTACTAATTACTCTTGCAGTACGACCACTTATCGTAGCAGCTCCAATTAATTTGGCATCCAAACGATTTGAACTTTCTACTACATTGTTTGCAATTGCAGAAGTGACATTATCTAATTTATGGTTAGAAAAAGCATAATTAAACTCAGAAAATTTTTCTGTTGTTTCACATATTTTTGCCATTGCTGAAACTGTTTCAATTGGATGCTTTCCAACTGTAGTTTCTCCAGAAAGCATTACTGCATCGGTTCCATCTAATACCGCATTAGCAATATCACTCGTTTCTGCTCTTTTTGGACGACTATTTTCCATCATCGTTTCCAGCATTTCCGTCGCAACAATACAAATTTTTCCAGCTTGACGACACATTTTTATCATTCTTTTTTGAACAATTGGTAACATTTCACTTGGAATTTCTGCTCCTAAATCTCCTCTTGCTACCATAATACCATCAGATTGTTCCAATATTGCAGGTAAATTATCAATTCCTAATTGATTCTCTATTTTACAAATGATTTGTAAATCTTCACGGCCATATTGTTTTAAAATCTCTTTAACTTCTAAAACATTTTCTGGTGTAGAAACAAATGAAATTGCTAAAAATTCTCCTCCATGTTCACAAGCATATTTGATGTCTTCATGATCCATTTCACTAACATATGGAATATCCAAATCTACTCCTGGAACACTTAAACTTTTCTTATTTCCAAGAAATCCTCCATCGATAATTTCGCAAGTAACACCATCATCTTCCACACTTAAAACATTTAATTTCATTTTAGCATTTTCTAATAAAAAATCATCTCCGGGTTTTAAAGAATTCAATGCTTCTGGATGATTAACAGAAAAACGCTCACTAGTACCTAACACGGTTTCTTTGACAATACGAACAGTATTTCCTTTGATTAATTCAATTTTATCATTTTCCATCATTCCACTACGAAATTCTGGTCCTTTTGTATCCCATAATATAGCAATATTGTGTCCTGTTCTTTTTCTTACTTCACGAACAGAATTGACTGCTTTTTGTCTTTCTTCTAATGTAGCATGAGTAAAATTAATTCGTGCCACATTCATTCCACAGTTAGCCATTTGTTCCATCACTTCTACTTCATTACTAGATGGACCAATACTACATACTATTTTTGTCTTTTTCATTTTTAACTTCCTTTCATAAAATGCCTTTTGATTATACTATAAAATGAATAAAAAATGCAATTCCTTTCCATTCATTTTTGATAATCTATTTCAAAATACGTAAAGAATTCAAAATGGTTAAAAGAGTGACTCCCACATCTGCAAAAACAGCGAGTACCATAGAACCAATACCAAATAAACTAAAAAAAATGACAATCAATTTTAACGACAGAGCAAAGATTAAGTTTTGTTTTAAAACAAAAAGCGTTTTTTTAGCAATTGTTCTTGCCTCTAATAGTTTTCCCAAATCACTTGATATCATAACAACATCACTTGCATCTAAGGCACTTTCAGCTCCACTTCCCATAGCAATTCCACAATCACTTAAACGTAAGACAGGAGCATCATTAATACCATCTCCTACAAAAACAATGATCTCCTTTGGATATTTTTTCTTTAATAATTCAAATTGATGAAATTTTTCATCTGGTAATAAATTCGAAATAAAATGATCTAAGGCTAATTGTTCACTCGTTTTTTTGGCAGTTTCATACTGATCACCTGTAAACATCATCGTAAAAACATTTGAATCTTTTAAAAACTGAATCACATCTTTTGCATTGGCTTTTATTTCATCACCAAATGTTACATAAGCAATCAATTCATTATCAATGGAAACATAAATGACAGTACCTGATATCTTTTGAGTCGTAGAAACCAATTTTTCATTTCCTAATTTAATTTCATGACCTAAATAAGAATAAGTGATTCCTTTTCCTTTTTCCTCAACAATATGTTCTATTTTAGGCACATTCATAGAAGGATATTGTTTTAAAATTGATTTTGCCAAAGGATGATTCGAATAAGTTTCTCCATAAACCAAATAAGAAATAATATCTTCTTTTTTATAATTGGAATTTAATAATACGATTTCAGATATACCAAAATTACCAGTTGTTATAGTACCTGTTTTATCAAATACAATCCTTTGATAATTCGCCAATAAATCTATATAATTACTTCCTTTTACCAAAATGCCATGTTTACTCATCGATCCCAATCCTGCAAAATAGCAAAGAGGTACAGAAATGGCAATAGCACAAGGACAAGATATCACTAAAACCATAAAAGCACGGTATAAACTTTCTTGATAAGAAATAGAAAATAATAATGGAGCTAACAAAAAAATGAAAGTGGCAAATATCATCATAATTGGTGTATAATATCTCGAAGCACGATTCACAAAATTTTCTGTTTTCGCTTTTTTATCACTTGCATGTTCCATTAAATCTAAAATACGTTTTACAGTACTATTTTCATACAAAGAAGTTACTTTTATTTCAAACACAGAACCATTATTGATACTTCCAGATAATATTTTCTCTCCCTTTTCTTTTAAAATTTCTCTCGATTCCCCTGTTAAAGAAGAAGTATCTAAAGTACAATTTTCACTTAATAACATGCCATCCAAAGGAACTTTTTCTCCTTGTAATACCAATAATACATCACCCAGTTCTATCTCTTCTGGAGATAAATCAATCGTATGATTATCTTCTTTTTTATGAGCAATAGAAGGCTTTAAAGACATTAAAAGAGCAATACTTTTTCTGACATTTCCGGTGGCCTTTTTTTCAAAATATTTTCCAATTTGATATAAAAATAAAACCATAAATCCTTCCATGGATTTATTAATAAAAAAAGCTCCCAAAGCTGATATTACAATTAAAAAGTTTTCATTTAATATTCCTTTTTTTAATAGTTTAATTGCTTTAAAAAAAGTTTGATATCCTAATATACAATAACTAGCAAAAAGAACTATATTTTTGAAATAAACATGAGATAAAAAAAGAGATGTCAGATAAAGAAATAATCCCATAGTTAAAAATAGAAAATCTTTTTTACTCGTACTTTCTTCTTCCAATTGCTCAATAATCTTAATATCTTGTTCGATATCTTTTACATCATGATTAACATGATTTAACACTTCTTTTTCATAATCCGTTTCCAAAGTTAACGTAAGTTTACTAAAGTTAATTAATACATTTTGATAATGTTCTAAACGATTTAAATGATCTTCTAAACTTCTTGCACAATTTGCACAATCTAAATTTTGAATAAAAAATTTATATTTCTTCCACATGATTTAATCCTTTCTCATAAATTTCTTTTACATGATTGTCATCCAAAGAATAATAAACTACTTTTCCTCTTTTTTGATACTTCACTAATTTTGCTTGTTTTAAAATACGAAGTTGGTGACTCGTTGCAGATGGTGTGGATTCAATAATGCAAGACAAATCACAAACACACAATTCTCCTTGCATTAAAGCACAAAGAATTTTCATACGGGAAGAATCTCCAAATACTTTAAATAATTCTGCCAAATGAAAAATCGTTTCATCACTTGGAAAAGTTTTTTTTATTTTTTCTACAATTTCTTGATGGATGACAGTACATTCACAAAATTCATTCATACATTCACCTCTCATATGAATAATTATTCATATATTCATATTATATTCTTTTTATTCCAAAATGACAAGAAAAAGAATGAATTAAAAAAAAATTTCCATAATAAAAATGTGATCATTATGCAAAAAGAAAAATATATAAAAGAATTTTTAGAATTTATAAAAAACGGTAGCTGCACTTATACAGCAACAGAGTTCATGAAAAAAGAACTAATTCAATTGGGATTCCAAGAATTATTAGAAGAAAACGTTTGGCACTTAACCAGTGGAGATTATTTTGTAATACGAAACGATGCCTCTATCATTGCCTTTTCCATTGGCAAAAATTATCATAATAGTTTTAATATTATTACAACTCATTCGGATACACCTTCTCTTTTTATAAAACCAAAAAACGAACTGTTTGAAAATGGTTATTTAAAAATAAATGTAGCACCATACGGTGGTCTTTTAAATTATGGTTGGTTAGATAGACCTTTATCGATAGCTGGCAAAATTGTTTGGAGAAAAGAAAACACATTCCTAACAAAAATAATAGACTTAAAAGAACCTTACTTTGTAATACCAAGTCTCGCTATTCATCAAAATGATCAAGCAAATAGCAACTTAGATTTAAATACTCAAATAGATTTAATTCCAATTCTTTCTTTAAAAGAGGAAAAAAATGTGATTCGTAATATGATAAGCGATCATACGAAGATTCCAAAAGAAGAATTATTTGATTATGATTTACATTTATATAATGTTGAAGAACCCTTTTTAATTGGAAAGGAAAAGGATATACTCCTATCTCCCAGAATCGATAATTTAACTAGTTCCTTCGCCGCTTTTAAATCTTTAATAAAAAGTAAAAATGAGAAAAATATTAATGTATTTTGTTCTTTTAATAGTGAAGAAATTGGTAGCTTAACCAAAGAAGGTGCAGATTCTAATTTTCTTTTAGATACTTTAAAAAAAATTGGAGCTTCTTTAAAAATCGATATCTCAACTACTCTTCATCAATCATTTATCATAAGTTCTGATAATACTCATGCAAATCATCCAAATCATCCCGATAAATCCGATGATTCAAATAAAATTTATTTAAACAAAGGCATTGTCATTTCAAAAGAAATATCATCTACTACCGATAGTCTTTCTTCATCCATTTTTAAAAGTATTTGTAATCAAGCGAAAATTCCCTTCCAAGATTATACAAGTCGCAATGATTTAGCTTCTGGTAGTACTTTAGCAGGGATCAGTTTAAGACACATTAGCACTTTATCGATTGATGTAGGACTTGCAGAACTTGCCATGCATTCTTCTTATGAATGTATTGGACTTCGTGATATTTATTCTTTATATCAAGTATTTCTTAAATTTTATCAAACCAGTTTAAAAAGAAAAGAAAACAGTACAATCATTTTTAAGTGATGTACTGTTTTTTCTTTCTATTTTTCTTGCAAAGTAACGTTTTCATGGGAAGTTTCTTTCAACAAAGAAATTACTTTCGTTCCAGCAACAAAATCATGAAGTCCTCTTTTATCAGTACGTATCAATATGAAAAAAATAATTAAATACAATACAATATAACCTACTAAATTTAAATTGTTATAAATGACATAGTAATTGTCTTTGGAATAAGTTAATATTACAATCATTTGAGCCAACGTAATGATTAAATTATTTAAAACAATACAACGCAAAAGATAAGAAAAAATGCTAACTTCTTTTTCTTCATTTACAGAAACAATTTGTAATTTTAATAATTGTTTTCCAATTGTTTTTCCTTTCCGTTGCCACTGAAAAATCACAAAATATCCAATCATGACTACAACATTAATAATAACATAATTCATATTCATACGATTTAAATCATAAGACACAGAAATAAATTGTGTTTCATATTCTTCTATGGTTAATTCTTCATTTTTATACTGTTCATATACTTTTAAAATCCGATTATAACTTTCTTCATAATGTTGTTTTCCTGGATTTAAAAAAGGAATACTTGCAAGCAAAGATGTTATGACACTCACAATAAAAAGATCAATGAAAAATGCCATGATACGTCGAAAGATAATATTTTTCATAATCATCACCTAGAAATATTATATCAAGATAATCTTTAGAAAGCGAGTCAAAAAAATGACAGAAAAAATTCTATCATTTAATATCTTTATCATAAGAAACATCTGAAACTTGATATTTCCGATTTTGTGAAATAAAACTTAATAACTTTGTAGATCCCCATCCCAAACCAGCTAAAATAAAGAAATATAATATTCCAAAAACAGTAAATTTTGGTTCTGACTTTGTAAGTAAAGTAATAATAGACGCTCCAGCACTCATACTTGTAACAATAGTTAAACTATTAATAGACTTACTAGTTACATCTGATTTTAAACCATTAAATAATTTTTGAGCAGAATTAATATATGTTTGAGTCATATCCCATAAATATTTAATATAATCTAAAGTATCTCGAAGAGTTTCAAAACGATAACCACTAATCGCTAAGAAGTCCGTTAAGTTCTTATCACTTTTAGCAATCTTTTCACGAGTGGAAATATAAGTTCCCATTTGATTAATTCTACCATCAATTAAGTTGATTGTTTTTGCATAACCATCTAAAGTAGAAGTAAATTTAACAATATCTGCACCTTTAATGTTCGCATTTTCTTTAACATGATCAATTTTTTCCCAAATAACACGATGCATATTTAAATACCGATGTAGTTGCCCTTTAAATTCACGAATAAAGATTTGCGATTCAATATATTTTTCAATGTTTGTAATTTGTTGTTTTTTATTATTAATAAAATAATATTTATCACCACGTACTACATCATAATTTGAATTAGTAAACTCAAAATATTTTTGTTTTTCAGTTCGACTTAATAATTCATTTATTTGTCCTTTTGTCGCATTATTACATACAATAAAATATGGATAAACTGTTTCAATACCAGCTAATTCTTTCGGTACAGGTGCACCCAAACTAAACAAATAATTAATTGCTGGCGATAATTTGTTTTCGTAATAATCTGTAACTTTATCTAAATCTGCAAACAAAGTATCATCACTAATTTCTCTATTATTTAATACAATCAACCCATCTTCAAATATTTTTACCGTAATATTTAAATTGGTCGTAAATTCAATATATTCTACTCCATCCACACCATAATCAATTTTACCAATCCCAAGACTTTTTCGATATTCCATCAATTTTTTTTGATTTAAATTTAACTTCGTTTTACATTCTCTTAAAAAATCATATATTTCTGTCAATTGAAGCATTGTTCTTTGAAACCATCCACCAATATAAACATTTGTTATTTTCATATTCTCAATCTCCTATAATTTAAGTTCAAAAAATTTAGCATCAATAATTTCAAAACCTTCATTTAAATAACATGTATGAGCAGGTATTCGAAAATTTTTCGACCACAATTTAATACTAATGCAATTTTTTTCTTTACATATTTTTTTTATTACATTCATCATATGAGTAGCAATATGATGTCTACGATAATCAGGCAAGACACATACATGATTCAAAATGGCATATGTCTCCATATCTGTAAATATTGTGGGAACAATTGTAATTTTAGTATGAGCAATAATTTTCCCATTTAATTCTCCAATTAAATATAATTGATTCCCATCCATTTTAGATTTTTGAAAAACTTTTAATGCTTGATCTAAATTCGTATTTTCATCAAAACAAGTATTGGTAACTTGAATTAACTGTGAAATATCATCTTCTTTTGCTAGTCGAAATTTTAATTCCATTTCTATCACCCTTTTATTCATTTAATATTATTATACTAAATTATTCAAAAACTAAAAAAAAACTTAATTAGAATAAGTCAATTTTTTGTAAAGAAATGATTCATTTCTACTTTTCTTTCAATATACATTTAAAAAGAGGAAAAAATCCTCTATATGTTTTCATCACGAATTGCTTCTAAAATATTTTCTTTTTTAATTTTATGAACCGAATAAACCATTGCCAAAAGAACAACAGCAAACACTCCAATTACGGCAAAGATTATCGCATTCCAAGGAATTAATATTGTTCCATTATCAAGAAATGTTGCCATATTATTATGAATTAATAGAATCACTCCAAAAGCAACTGGAAGACCATACAATAATGATTTTAAACCAAAGAATAAGCTTTCAAATAAAATCATTTTGTTAAATCCATTTGGAGACAATCCCATACTTCTTAACATTGCAAATTCTTTTCTTCTTAAATTAATGCTAGTATGAATCGTATTAAAGACACTGGTTACTCCAATTAATGTAACCAAAGAAATAAATCCATAAAGTAAAATTTTAATTGCTAACAAAGCATTTTTTTGTTCTTTCAGTTCCATTTTAGGAGAAGAGACATTAGTATTATCTGTTTTTGCTTTGTCTTTTAATTCTTGATAAATTGTTTCGTATTCAGAAGAATTTGCATGTAATATATAAAATGGTTGTTCTTGTTTTTCTAAATGAAACTTTTGAAACAATTCTTCATACTTACTTTTACTAATAAATGCACTTGGAAAAGATGAGTATTTTAAATATTGAAACGTAATTGGAACTTGATCACGACTTACCAAAGTAAAATCGGTAAGAGAACAATCATAATTTTCGCCACTAGAAGCAAATTGACAAACGGAAAACTCATTTGGCATTTC
Organism: uncultured Erysipelotrichaceae bacterium; assembly: GCA_948439995.1. Classification (GTDB taxonomy): domain Bacteria; phylum Bacillota_I; class Bacilli_A; order RF39; family UBA660; genus MGBC162267. The sequence goes on from CAOJNP010000035.1 coordinate 9,010, forward strand.
TTTTAAGAGATTACCATGATAAGATTTTCGATTTCCATCATTATAACGAGTTATTTGTCCTTCATTTATGAAAATAATATCGTCTTTACTTACCTTTACACTCATGGCATAATTTTGAAATTCTTCATCCGGAAAAACAAATAAATCTACTTGGAGATGATCTTCTTTTTCGCCTGGTGAAATTCTTTCTTTCCGATAATTTAAATATTCCTCCACATAATTTGTAAATGGAACTTGTATAGTAATGTAATCCGTCGTATATAAATAAGTTAAAGAAAACCGTGGGTCTTTTCTAATTTCTTCTAACTTTCCTTTTTCATAAGCACCTACTGTAATATCCATATCATAATAATCCACAGAATTCATCGTGGATACTCCATAAGTAATGTAAGCACTAAAAGAAATAAACAAGACGATACTAACAAACAAAGACAACACCGTAATTCGATATTTCTTTTTATTTCGTTTCATATTTTTAAGTGCTAGTTCTCCTTCTATTCCAAATAATTTTGTAATCAATTTAGGAGTTTTCAATTTTCTTTTTGGCATTTTAATATCATCATTTTCACGAATCGCTACAATCGGGGTTACTCTACTACTTCGTCTAGCAGGTATAAAAGCAGAAAAGAAAACTACAAGAATCATAAATGCAATTGGCACTAGAATAAAAGTCCAATTAATGACTAAGGAAAATTCATATTGCCAAATATTTTTCAAAAGATAATTTAAAATTTGCAACACGGTATAAATTCCTAAAAAAGAACCTGCAATTCCTAAGATGATTCCTATCGTACCGACTAGAAAAGCTTCAAAAAATACGGTATGTAAAATTTGTTTTTTTGTTGCTCCAATACTAGAATAAAGTCCAAATTGCTTTTTTCTTTCCATTGTAGATATTGCAAAAGAATTATAAATAACGATAATACATCCAATTGATAATAAACTAAGTGCAATACTTAAAACTCCTAAGATCGCATGATTGACATTACTATATCTTGTGGTTCCATAATAATATAAAAGACCATCATTATAATCAATATCATTATTTTTTAAAGACAAGGTTTCTTTTATCTCTTTTCCTATCTCAAATGTATTTTTTGGTTTATAAAATTCAACTAAAACATAATTGGCTGGTTTTTTGACATAATCATTTATTTTAGTAAAAATAGTATATCCAGCAGCATGATAATCCTCCAAATAGCTTCGTTTAATCTTTCCTACTACTTGATAGTTTTTGGAAATAGAATCCTTGATATAATCTCTTTCTTTATCCAAATATTCTACATTTTCAAAAACTTCTTCTCCTTCTTGATATCTAGAACCGATTTCTAAAGAAAGCGTATCCCCTACTTGAATTTCTTTTCCACCATTATAAATAATATGTTCTGATATCACGATCTCACTATCATTTTCTGGTAATCTTCCTTCCGATAATTTTAGATAAGATAATAATTTATCATTTGCTCCAGCAATATAAAAATAAGGTTTTCCTTCATTGATCGAATCAGCAAAATTAGCAAATCCTAATGTGGAATAAAAATAAGAATTTTCGACATTAATATTATTTTTTATCACATTTGCCTGATCGTAATCCAAATTTTCAAAATTAACATGATGACTTCCAACAGATTCTATTGTATCCATTCTCATTTGTTCAATAAAGCTAGAAGCAAGAAGTCCACAACCAAGCATTAAAGCCATAGATAAAGTAATTCCAATAATTGTAACAATCGTTCTTTTTTTATTCATGAGTAAATGTTTTATTGTTAAACGATTTAAAATTTTCATTTTACTTCACCTTTTCATCCTTAATAATTTTACCATCATCAATTGTAATAATGCGATTAGCGTGCATTGCTAAATTTTGATCATGGGTAATCATAATAATCGTTTGTTCATATTTTTTATTACTAATTTCTAATAATTCCATGATTTCTTTACTCGCTTTACTATCCAAATTACCAGTTGGTTCATCTGCTAATAATAAAGAAGGATGATTCATCAAAGCTCGTCCAATGGAAACTCTTTGTTGTTGCCCTCCAGATAATTCATTAGGTAAATGATGGATACGAGATTCCAATCCCAAAGTCTCTATTAATTCATTTAAATACTCTTCATCTGGTTTTTTATTATCTAATAATATAGGTAATTCCATATTTTCTTTCACATCCAATATTGGAATTAAATTATAAAATTGATAAATTAGTCCCACTTGTCTTCTTCGAAAAATTGCTAAATTGGTTTCATTAAATGAAAAAACATCACAATCATTGACATAAACTTTTCCACTTGATGGTTTGTCTACACCTCCAAGAATATGCAAAAGTGTAGATTTTCCACTTCCACTTGCTCCAACAATCGCAACAAATTCTCCTTTTTCTACTGAAAAATTAATATTATCCAAAGCTTGTACCAAAGTATCTTTGTTTCCATATGTTTTGGATAAATTTTCTACTCGTAATATTTCCATAAAACATTTCCTTTCTTAATTCCATTATACTGAATCTTTATGACTAGTAAATGACTGAAATGATGACAATTTTGTCATAAAAAAAATCGCTATCTTTTAATAAAGCGATTTTCATCTGATTAAATTCCTAATACAATTCGGTAACCATTCCAGTTGTGTAAGCTTCCATCATCACCATGAAAAGAAAATAATCCGGCTCCAGAACCATAGGTTCGGCCACCTCCATAAGCAAACCAAGGTACTTCATTAGAGGAAAAATATGCTTCATCCGAATACCATGAACCTGTTTTCCTATTTTGAGAATTAAATGATACATTTTGAAACGGTCCCGTTTCCCCCGTTGCATCTCCTAAAATACGACGATTATAATGCATCGCATCAGTTGCATAAAGATAGGTGTCATAATATTTTTGATCTGGAAATGAGACTCCAGTTG
>CAOJNP010000036.1 GCA_948439995.1 uncultured Erysipelotrichaceae bacterium
ATTCGAAGCGTGGAAAATATGGTGGAACTTATGCTCATAAAGATATTGCTTTTGAGTTTGCTTCTGCAATTAGCCCAGTATTTAAATTATACTTAATAAAAGAATTTGAAAGATTAAAAGAGTTAGAAAATAGCAATAGAGAATGGGATGTAAAAAGAATTTTAACAAAAAATAATTACCTAATTCAAGATGCTATTAAAAACTATATATTACCTGATAATGATTATTATAAAGATAGAGAGTGGTTAAAATATGCTGAAGAAGCAGATATTTTAAATGTTGCCTTATTTAATACAACTGCTAAAAGATGGAGAGAACTTAATCCTAATTTAGCAAAAAATTCAAATGTTAGAGATTATGCGTCAATAAATGAATTAACAGTGTTATCTAATTTAGAATCACATAATGCAGAACTAATTAAAGAAGGGAAAGATAAAGAAGAAAGATTTGAAATATTAAGTTGCATTGCTAAATATCAACTTGATATACTAAATAATGCAGAAAAGATAAAACTATTAGGAGAAAAAGATAATATCTAGTATTTTGCACATTTGTATTCCTTCTTTCAAAATAATAAAATTATTATAGAAAGAAGGTAGAAAATGAATAAATATAATATTAAAGAATTAGCAGAAAAATTAGAAAGATTTAGAAATGTAAATCTTGATGATGTAAAATTAGAAGATGTGGATGAAATAACAAATATAAAAATAGATAGAAGAAAATCAAGTAACGAAAGAATATTGGAGTTTTTAATAAAGACAAAAAATCCTTATATATTTAAGGTAAATGGGAAATTAGTTAGAATTAGATTTTCAGAAAATAGCAATTTAACTGCAGATGATTGTCTTACAAATGTTTTGAAAAATTTATATAGATAGGAGTTAGAATATAATGAATTTAAAATATGTTGAAGTTGATAGTAATAATTTAGAATTAGCAGTTAATATTCAAAATACAATATTTCCTTTAGAAGATGGAAGACAAAACTATATAGAAGGTATTACCAATAACCCTTATAGAAAAGAAATGGTAAACTATATAGTTTATGATAATGAAATTCCTATCGGAGTAGTCGGTTTATATTCGTATAATGAGTATCCTCATGATGCTTGGTTAAGTTGGTTTGGAGTTTTACAAGAATATAGACAAAAAGGGTATGGTTCTAAAATATTTGATTTTTTTGAGAATTTAGCATTGAAAAAAGGATATACTTCGATAAGAGTTTATACTGATGATGAGCTTGATAAGGCAATTTTACTCTATGAAAAAAAGAAAATGGTAAAGGAATTTTATAAGAATGCATTAGAAAGTGAAGAAATAAACAATGGGACAATTATATATTCAAAGTCTTTAACAAGGAAACAAACAGAAAAATGGAATAATAAGTTTTTAAGTTTAACTGCACAAAGCGAAAAAGAAAAGTGAAGGAAGTGATTTTAATGAACAACGACAATCGACAAAATTCGACAAATATAAACTGGTATCCAGGTCATATGGCTAAAACAAGAAGGTTAATAGGAGAAAAATATGAATTAATTGATATCGTTTATGAAGTAATTGATGCAAGAATTCCTCTATCATCTAAGATCCAAGATATCTATAATATAATTGGAAAAAAACCTAAAATTTTAATTATGACAAAAAAAGATTTATGTGATTTGCATGCCACAGAATATTGGATTAAATACTATGAAAATTTAGGAAATCATGTAATTTTAGTAGATTTAACCAAAACAGAGGATTATAAAAAAATTATTGATTTGACCCACGAAATCATGAGGGAAAAACAAACAAATCGAATAAACAAAGGTATGAAAGAAAAAGAAATCAAAGCTTTAGTAGTTGGAATTCCTAATGTTGGAAAAAGTACTTTAATAAATCGTATGTGTGGAAGAAAAGTAGCCAATGTAGGAAATATGCCTGGAATAACAAAAGAACTTTCATGGCTTCGAACCAGAAGTGATATATTACTTTTAGATACTCCAGGAATTTTATGGCCAAGATTAGAAAATCAAGATATGGCGAGAAATCTGGCAGCTTTTTCAGCTATCAAACAAGAAATTTTACCGATTGATGAAGTTGCAGTTCACATCATTGAAAAATTATTTTTCTTATATCCTAAAATTCTGAAAACAAAATATGGTGTAACCAATATTGAAAATTGGGAAGAAGTATATGAAAAAATTGGCAATCAAATTGGCGCTATGAAAAATGGAGAACCTGACTATGATCGAATCAGCAATAAAATTGTAAATGATATCAAATCAGAAAGTATTAAAGGAGTAACATTTGACCGTTGAAAACGAAAAAAACAGAAGATTTAAGAAGTTTTGAAAAAAAGCTTTGGAAAGAAGGATTTCAATACATTGTTGGAACCGATGAAGCAGGAAGAGGTCCATTAGTTGGTCCCGTTGTTGCAGGAGCCGTAATCCTTCCTGTTAATTATAATTTAAAAGGGCTAACAGATTCCAAAAAATTAAGTGAAAAAAAAAGAAATGAATATTTTCACATTATTCAAAAAGATGCAATTGCAGTTGGAGTTGGAATAATAGAAGCCAAAGAAATTGATGAAATCAATATTTATGAAGCCAGTAGAAAAGCCATGAAAGAAGCAATTTTGAATTTAAAAATAAAACCAGAATATATTTTATCAGACGCGATGCCACTGCAAATGGAGATTCCTTGTATTCCAATTATTCATGGAGATGCAAAATCCATTAGTATTGCTGCAGCGAGTGTCATTGCAAAAGTTACAAGAGACAAAATCATGTACGAATTAGATTTAAAATATCCAGAATATGAATTTAAAAATCATAAAGGTTATCCGACCAAAAAACATGTCGAATTATTACAAAAATATGGGCCTTTAGAAAATTATCGATTTACTTATAAGCCAGTTCGTGATTTAATGGAAAAGAAAGAAAACAAGGAGGAATAATTTGAAAAAATTAGTCATCGTGGAATCTCCACACAAATGCAAACCCATTGGAGATTACTTAGGAAAAGATTTTAAAGTTGTTTCATCAAAAGGACATATTAGAGATTTAGCAACTTCTGGAAAATTTGGACTAGGAGTTGATGTAGATAATAATTTTGAGCCAAATTATGTTCCGATTAAAGGAAAAAAGAAAGACATTACAGCTTTAAAAAAAGATGTTCAATCTTCTGATTTTGTCTATCTTGCAACTGACCCTGATCGCGAGGGAGAAGCTATCAGTTGGCATTTAAAAGAAGCATTAGAAATTAAAGATGAAAATTATGAGAGAGTAACATTTAATGAAATAACCAAAGATGTAGTAAAAAATGCTTTTAATACTCCAAGAAAAATAGATGATAATTTAGTCAAAAGTCAAGAAACAAGAAGAATTTTAGATCGCATTATTGGATTTCGATTAAGTAAATTAATGCAATCCAAAACAGGGGGAAAAAGTGCTGGACGAGTACAAAGTGTCGCTTTAAAATTAATTGTGGATCGAGAAAGAGAAATCATAGCATTTATCCCTGAAGAATATTGGACTATAGAAGCAGACTTTAAAGAGTTTCAAGCAAGTTTAGAAAAATATCATGGCAAAAAAATTGAAATTCATGGTGAAAAAGAAGCAAATGATATATTAAATAAACTTACCAAAGCCTTTAAAATTGAAAGTGTAGATTCCAAAGATGCCAAAAAATCTAGTAAACCTGCATTTATTACCTCAACTCTTCAACGAATGGCAGCAACGACACTTAACTTTGCACCATCAAAAACGATGCGAATCGCCCAAAAACTTTATGAAGGAATTGAATTAGAAAAAGAAACCGTTGGATTAATTACTTATATGAGAACGGATTCAGAACGTCTTTCTCCAACATTTGTAAATGAAACTTACACTTATATCAAGAAAAAATATGGAGAAGAATATATTGGACAAGTAAAAGTGCCAAAAGGAAAGAAAAATGCCCAAGATGCACATGAAGCCATTAGACCTACTAGTATAGAAAGAAATCCAGAGCAAATTAAGAAATATTTATCTGTAGAAGAATATAAACTTTATAAATTAATTTATGATCGAGCATTATCTAGTTTAATGGCAAATGCTGTTTCTCTTGCTACAACTGTCATTCTAGAAAACAATGGATATACCTTTAAAACAACTGGAAGCATTTTAAAATTTGATGGATACTTAAAAGTTTATTCCTTATATGAAGAAACCAAAGACGTAATTCTACCTGATTTTGCAAATTATAAAAGTGAAGTAATTATTGCTGAGCAAATTAATAAAACTCAACATTTTACCAAACCTCAGCCAAGATTCTCAGAAAGTTCTTTGATCAAAGAACTAGAAAGCCTAGGCATTGGTAGACCTAGTACCTATGCCACTATTGTTCAAACCATTAAAGAACGAGGCTATGTTACATTAGAAGACAAAAAATTTGTACCTACAGAAATAGGAATAGAAACAACAGATAAATTGCAAGAATTTTTTAATGGTATTGTGAATGTAACCTATACAGCAAATATGGAATCAGAACTAGATGAAATCGCTGAAAATAAAGAAAATAATATCAAAGTGTTACAAGAATTTTATGCCGAATTTGAACCACTTATCGAAAAAGCTTTTCAAGAAATGGAAAAGAAAGAAGCAGAAAAAACTGGTGAAAGTTGTCCAGAATGTGGAAGTGATTTAGTAATTCGTCAAGGCAGATATGGAAAATTTGTTGCTTGTTCCAATTATCCTACTTGCAAATATATAAAAAAAGAAGATAAAGAACAAGAAGCTATTATAGATTGTCCAAAATGTGGGAAAAAAATAATCGAAAAAAGAACCAAACGTGGAAAAATATTTTATGGATGTACAGGATATCCAAATTGTGATTTTGCTTCATGGTATAAACCAATTGAGGAAAAATGTCCAAAATGTAATGGAGTAATGATTGAAAAAAAAGAAACCATAGAATGTATTCATTGTGAATATAAAAAAAAGAAAGAATAATCAGTCAATTGAGTACTGATTTTTTTTAAAACATAATATTTGACAAGATAAGTAGTAGTGTGTTATGATAATTTCTATTTTGTTAGAAAGGAAGATAATACATGACAGAAAGAAAATATTATTTTTGCGTCAAAGAAAATAAAAATCAATTTAAAAAACATTATATTTCATTTGATGGTAATGGAAATATTACTTATTATACTCCTAATTTTTATACATTAGAAGAAATAGACTTTATTTTAAGATTTTATTCCAAAGAGCAAATATTTACAAAAATGCAACAAGATAATGTATTATGTTCTTTTGATCCGAATGAAGACGATAATAAAGTAAACCTAACAATACAATACCAAGAGAATGGAAAAGAAAGATCCATAGAAGCACTATCGCAAGATTGTATCTCATTTAATATCGAAAATTTTTTCTTAAATCAACTACAAGATTATAACAAAAAACTGATATACAATAATTTAGGAGGATACTTAGATAATCAACGAATTAGTGAACAAATGAAATCTTGGATAAAAAATGTAAGACAATTTACGAATGAACAAATATTACAAGAATATAATAAATTGGATTATTTAGAAAAACGAATGATTAAAAAAATTATTTATGAAGTATTAAATTTAATAAAAGGAAAAAATAAACAAGAAGATTATTCTAGAAAAAAAATACAAACAGAAAAGAAAAAGACTGCTTAAAAAATGTCTTTTTTTCTTTTTTAATGTTATAATAAAGAAAATTTTTTTAAGAGTGATTGTTATGAAAAGAAAAATAATAGAAAATATTTGTTTAATGAGAAAAGAGTTAGGAATGCCTGTAATTCCAATTAACAAATTAGAACAAGAATCACAGGAAATTTTAATCAATCAATATTATACCTTATTATTAAGACTTCCTACGATTGACAGAAAAATCTATTATCAAATGTTAGAATTAAAAGAAATAAAAAAAAGACAAGAGAAAAATCGTGAAAGCATATATCAATCCAAAAAATATATTTATTTACAAAAAGAATTAAAAATTTTATTGAAAATAAAAAAAATTCGAAATTTTAATCAAGAATTAAAAATGACAATTCAAAATGAAGAAGACTTAGACCGAATATTAGCACTTATTTATTATTTTTATTTGCTTCAAAACAAAATTGATACAATTATTAGAATAATAGGAGACTTTTCAAATAGAAAAAATTTTAGATATTATCTATGTGAATTTCCAATTGAAAATTGGGAAACATTAGATTCAAAAGAAAGAATTCATTCTTTAAAAAGAATTTTAAATGACTATTTTGACTTAGATGTATAAGAAAAGATCAATTTAATAAGGAAAATTTACTTTCTTCTTTTTTTTTGTTAAACTATATTATGAGGATAAAATATGGAAAAAAAGATCAAACAATTTTTAGACTTTTTAAAATATGAACGTAATTACTCAGAAAATACGATTGTAAGCTATGAAAAAGAATTACTAAAATATCAAAATTATTTAAAAAACCAAAAAATAAAATATCAAATGATAACAAAAGAAGAAATCAGAACATACTTAAAATATTTAGATGAATTAAAATATAAAAATACATCCATATCAAAAAATGTAAGTGTAATTCGTTCTTTTTATCATTATTTACAAAGAAAAAAAGAATTAAAAATTAATATGTGGGATTCGATTCAAAATCCAAAAGTAAAACGTCAAATTCCTAATTTCTTAACGACATTAGAACTAGAAAAAATATTTCAAAAAAAAGAATTAAAAACTCCATATGAAATTCGAAATCGACTCATTCTAGAATTATTATTTGCGTCAGGTCTAAGAGTATCAGAATTAATCAATTTAAAATTAAAAGATATTACAGAAAAGGAAAGATCTTTACGTACAATTGGAAAAGGAAAGAAAGAACGAATTGTCTATTATGGAGAATATGCAGAAGAGATATTAAATTTATATTTACAAAAATCAAGAAAAGAATTACTGCAAAAAAAGCAAAGTGATTATCTTTTGATAGGAAGAAACACTTCAAAATTAACTAGAAATCGTATTAATGAAATTATAGAAGAAGAAATGCAAAAAATTGGATTACAACATCATATTTCACCACATGTTTTAAGACATAGTTTTGCCACACAACTTTTAAACAATGGTGCAGATATTCGAAGTGTTCAAGAATTACTAGGACATCAGAATTTAAGTACAACTCAAATTTATACACATATTACTAGCGAAGAACTAAGAAAAGCTTATCGAGATAATATGCCAAGAAAATAAAAATATATGATATAATAAAAAAGAATAAAGAGGTGGATTTATGAAATATGTATATCGCTTTGAAGAAGGCAATAAGGAAATGCAAAATATACTAGGTGGAAAAGGAGCAAATCTTTCTGAAATGACAAAGATTGGTTTACCAATTCCCAAAGGATTTATTGTTACTACTGAAGCATGTTTAAATTATTATGAAAATCAAGGAAAAATTAAATCTAATATTGTGGAAGAAATTATAAATCATATCAATTATTTAGAAATATCCACTGGAAAAACATTTGGAAAGGGGAAAAATCCACTATTAGTGAGTGTTAGATCAGGAGCACCAGTTAGTATGCCAGGAATGATGGATTCCATCTTAAATTTAGGTATTACAGATGAAGTAGCACAAACACTTATAAAAAATACAAGTAATCCAAAATTTGTTTATGATTCTTATCGTAGATTTATTATGATGTATGCAAATGTTGTAAAAGGATATCCGAGAAATTTATTTGAGAAAAAATTAGAAGAATATAAAAATGCCAAAAATGTCACAAGAGATATTGATTTAGAAGCTGAAGATTTAAAACAATTAGTAGAAGATTATAAAAAGATATATCAAAATGTAGGAGGAAAAGAATTTCCAAATGATCCTACTCGGCAATTACTAGAAGCAATTTCAGCGATTTTTCGAAGTTGGAATAATGAACGAGCGATTTATTATCGAAAAATGAATTCTATTTCGGATCATTTAGGAACTGCTGTTAATATTCAAGAAATGGTATATGGAAATTTAGGAGAAAATTCAGGAACAGGAGTAGCATTTACAAGAGAACCAACAACTGGTGAAAAGAAAATTTATGGTGAATACTTAATGAATGCTCAAGGAGAAGATGTTGTTTCTGGTGTTAGGACACCATCTCATATGGATGAATTAAAAAAACAAATGCCAGACATTTATAAAGAATTTTGTAATTATGCAACTTTATTAGAAAAACATTATCGAGATATGCAAGATATGGAATTTACGATTGAAAATGGTAAATTATATATATTACAAACAAGAAATGGAAAAAGAACTGGAATGGCAGCTATTAAAATTGCAGTTGATTTTGTAAAAGAAGGTATGATTACAAAAGAAGAAGCAATTATGCGAATTGATCCAAAACAATTAGAGCAATTGCTTCATCCAAGATTTGATGAGAACGTATTAAAAACGCTTAATCCTATTGGCAAAGGGTTGGCTGCTAGCCCTGGAGCAGCTGTGGGAAGTATCTGTATTAATCCAAAAGAAATAAAAAAAAGAAAAGAACGAGAAGAAAAAACAATTTTAGTCAGAATGGAGACTAGTCCAGAAGATATAGAAGGTATGAATTATGCGGAAGGAATATTAACCGCTCGTGGTGGAATGACTTCACATGCAGCTGTAGTAGCGAGAGGAATGGGAGTTTGTTGTGTAAGTGGTTGTGAAGATTTAGTGATTGACGAAGAAAAAGGAGAAATAAATTTTCAAAATGGTATAACGTTAAAATTTGGAGACATCATTTCTATTGATGGAGAAACGGGTTTCATTTATAAAGGAACAATACCAAAAAAAGAGATAACAGAAAATGTGTTATTGCAAGAATTTTTAAGTTGGCTAGATGAAATCGATACCATTAAAGTAAGAGCTAATGCCGATAATGAAAGAGATGCGATTCAGGCAAAAAAAATGGGTGCAACTGGGATAGGATTATGTCGGACAGAGCATATGTTTTTCTCAAAAGAACGAATTTTTTCTTTTCGAAAAATGATTTTATCCACTACTATGCCTGAACGTGTAAAAGCTTTAAATGATATTTTACCTTATCAAAGAATTGATTTTTATCGGTTATTTAAAGTAATGGCTCCAAACCCAGTTGTGATACGTTATTTAGATCCTCCTCTTCATGAATTTCTTCCAAAAGCAGAAGAAGAAATAGAAGAACTTGCAAAAGCATTACACATTACTAAAGAAGAAATAAAAGAACGAATTCATAGGTTAAAAGAATTTAATCCAATGATGGGACATCGCGGTTGTAGATTAATGATCACTTATCCAGAAATTGCAATTATGCAAACGAAAGCGATTATGGAAGCAGTAATTTTATTAAAACAAGAGAAACTTAATATAACACCAGAGATAATGATACCGCTAACAGTTGATCAAAAAGAATTTGAATTTGTAAAAAAAATAGTCGATGATACAGCATATAAGATTATGAGAGATCATAGTGTTTCCATAAATTATGAAGTAGGAACCATGATTGAGACTCCAAGAGCGTGCATTATGGCGAATAAAATAGCTACGAGTGCTACATTCTTTAGCTTTGGTACAAATGATTTAACCCAATTAACTTATGGTTTTAGTAGAGATGACTCGAGTAAATTTTTAAATGATTATTATAAAAATAAAATTTTTATAGAAGATCCATTTGCAAGTATTGATATAAATGGAGTAGGAGATTTAATGAAAATTGCCATTGATCATTCCAAAAAAGTAAATCCTAAAATTTCATTGGGAATTTGTGGAGAACATGGTGGCAACGTAAAAAGCATTCCATTTTGTTACGAAATAGGACTAGATTATGTATCATGTAGTCCATATCGAATACCAATTGCAAAGTTAGCTGCGGCTCAAGCAAAAATAAATAAAAAGGAAAAGGTGAAAAAATGATAGCATTATGTATAGGTCATGCGACATATGATATTAGTGTTCCATTAAATAATTATCCAATTGAAAATCAAAAATATTATTTAAAAGAAAAACTAGAAAGTACAGGAGGATCTGCTTCTAATATGGCTAGTTTGCTAGGAAAATGGAATGTAGAAACGTATTTTTCAGGCGTGGTAGGATATGATGACTTTGGTAGCTTTATTAAAAAGGAATTAGAAAAAATAGGAGTTCGAACTCAATTTTTAGAAACAAATTATGACAAAAAAACATCTACATCTTTTATTTTAAATAATAATTCGAATCATACTAGAACAATTTTTAATATTGAACCAGAAGAATTTCATTTAAAAAAATATGAATACGATATGTCTCCAGATGTAATCGTAGTAGATGGATACGAATATTCTGCAAGTAAAACTGCAATTAATAAATTTCCAAATGCGATATCTATCATTAATGCTTCTAGTGCTACAAAAGAAATGATTCTACTTGCAAGAGAAATGAAATATGTAATATGTTCTTTGGAATTTGTAGAATCTGTTTCTGGAATGAAAGTAGATTTTAAAAATCCAGTAAGTTTATTAACAATCTATAAAAGAGTAAAAGAAAAATTTCCAAATAATGAAATTTTAATTACATTACAAAATTATGGAGCGTTGTATTGTTTAAATGACGAAGTGAAAGTAATGCCTACGATCCAAGTATCAGAAAAAGATCGTACTGCTGCTGGAGATATTTTTAGAGGAGCTTTTGCTTATGCAATCGGAAAAAAATATGATTTAGAAAAATCAGTTCGTATCGCTAATATTGCTGCTGGATTATCTACTTCAAAAGTAGGAGGAAGTCAATCGATTCCATTATTAAGTGACGTAATTCATTATTATGAAAAAAAATTTGGACCAATTGAACCTTCAAAAAAAGTACCAGAAATAGATACAATTGAAACACTAGATAATTTTTCCAATAGCAATGATAATCAGATGAATGCCTCAGTAGAAAATCAAACAAATGAGAATCAATAATTTACCTAGTTTAGATGTTCATGGAGAAACAAGAAGTACAGTAGTTTATCCAGTGAAAGAATTTATACAAGATAATGTTAAAATGAAAAATCGAGACATAATCATTATACATGGAAATGGTCATAACATTTTAAAGCAAACGGTTCAGAATTTATTAAAAAAGAATCCTTATGTAAAAGAATTTCATTATGATGGAACAAATTTAGGGGCAACGATTATAACATTAAATATTGAGTCGAAATTTGACAAATAATTATATATCTAGTATAATAAAAAAGCAACAGCGAAAGATAAAAATATACAAGGACTTGACAAAATATTTTGTTTGTGCTATAGTATATACATCAAAAGAATTTGAGGGGGTTATTAAATGAAAGGTTATGTTTTAGATTATATTGATGAAAATGAATTTCGTAAATTAGAAAGAGCATTAAAGAAGTATAATATGTTAGCATTTAAAAAGCTAAATTTTGAATATTATCCAGCTTTAAGAAATGGAAATTTTGTTGGAGAATTAATTTCTCAAAATAAAAAAGCATCAACTGAAACATATGAATTAAAATTACCAAGTGACAAAATGTTTGCACAAGTACATGGAGAAGTAAAATTAGTTTATACAGTTTATAAGAAAGAAGAAACGATTATGTTAGATAAAATAACTCCAACAGATATTTTATTAGAAGGACATAAATCAGAATTAACTACTTATAAAGGTATTATGATATCAAAAGCAAATGCATCAAAAGATATCTTTAAAATAGATTTATTAAATAGATTACAAGATAAGTAATATGGCTTATCTTTTTTCATGTTTTTTTACTTGAAACATATAATACTTTATGATATTATTATGAAGTAGCGGACCTTTAGCTCAGTTGGTTAGAGCAACCGGCTCATAACCGGTCGG
>CAOJNP010000037.1 GCA_948439995.1 uncultured Erysipelotrichaceae bacterium
ACAAGTAAGACAGATTGGATCATGGTATCAAGACGAAGCCTGGTTTGTCTATACTGCTCAACCTTGGTTCGCTCGTGGTAGTATGTTTTCTGGTGGGCTTGGTGCTGGAGTGTTTGCCTTTAATCGTGGCCATGGTAGTGTGTATCCATACTTTGGTTTTCGCGTTGTTTTAGCGATATAGATAAACACATAATAAATGATTGACTTTCATACACTAATAATGGTATATTAGATTTGATTTAAGTTTAGGTTTTGCTTCGGTAAAACCTAATTAAATGAAAAATATGATACACCAGGATGTGTGTTAATTGGAAGGAGGAAATTATGACTACTATTAATCAACTTGTAAAAAAAGGAAGAGGAAAGAAAACTCGTAAGAGTAAAAGTCCCGTTTTAAATGTTGGATTAAATACTTTAGAAAGAAAACAAACTGATCAAGATAGTCCACAAAAACGTGGTGTTTGTACTCGAGTTGGTACAAAGACTCCAAAAAAACCGAACTCAGCCCTTCGTAAATATGCTCGTGTAAGACTTTCAAATGGAAAAGAAGTAGATTGCTATATTCCAGGTGAAGGACACAATTTACAAGAACATAGTGTTGTATTAGTACGTGGAGGACGTGTTAAAGATTTAATCGGAGTACGTTATCATATTGTACGTGGAACACTTGATACACAAGGAGTTAATAATCGTAAACAAGGTCGTAGTAAATACGGAACAAAGAAACCGAAAAATTAATTAAAGGAGGATAGTTATGCGTAAAAGAAGAGCAATAAAAAGAGATGTATTACCAGATCCTTTGTATAATTCAAAAATTGTAACAAAATTAGTTAATCAAATTATGCAAGATGGTAAAAAAGGAACTGCTCAAAAAATTCTATATGAAGCTTTTGATATGATTAAAGAAAAAACTAATGAAGAACCAATTGATGTCTTTAATCGAGCTTTAGAAAATATTAGACCTGCACTTGAGGTTAAATCTCGTCGTGTTGGTGGAAGTAATTATCAAGTACCGATTGAAGTTAGTGATGATAGAAGTCAGGCATTAGCACTTCGTTGGCTTGTAAATTATTCAAAACTTAGAAATGGTAAAGGAATGGCTATTAATTTAGCGAATGAAATTATCGACGCTGCAAACGGAAGCGGTGGTGCAGTTAAAAAACGTGAGGATACTCATAAGATGGCTGAAGCAAATAAAGCATTTGCTCATTATAGATGGTAGGAGGATCATTCTATGGCTAGAGATGTTAGTATAGATAAATTAAGAAATTTTGGTATCATGGCTCATATTGATGCCGGAAAAACAACGACAACTGAAAGAATTTTATTCTTAACTGGTATCACTCATAAAATTGGAGAAACTCATGAAGGTGAGTCTCAAATGGATTGGATGGATCAGGAAAAAGAAAGAGGTATTACAATTACTAGTGCTGCAACCACTGCACATTGGAATGGATATCGCTTAAATATTATTGATACTCCAGGTCATGTCGATTTTACAATTGAAGTACAAAGAAGTCTAAGAGTACTAGATGGAGCAATCGCATTAATTGATGCTCAAGCTGGTGTTGAACCTCAAACAGAAACTGTTTGGAGACAAGCAAATGAATACAAGGTTCCAAGAATGATTTGTGCAAATAAAATGTGTAAAATGGGAGCAGATTTCTACTTTAGTTTAAAAACAATTAAAGATCGTTTGGGAGCTAATGCAGCACCTATTATGTTACCAATAGGGGCAGAAGCTGATTTTACTGGATATATTGATTTAGTAACAATGAAAGCTTATCAATATGATGGAACTGAACAACAAAATTTAGAGGAAATTGAAATTCCAAGTGATATGACTGATAAAGCAAATGAATATCGTTCTAAATTAATTGATGCAGTTGCTGAATTTGATGAAGAATTTATGATGAAATACTTAGATGGAGAAGAAATTTCTGTAGATGAGTTAAAAGCTGCAATCAGAAAAGCAACATTATCTGTTGGATTCTTCCCAGTATTATGTGCAGATGCTTTAGATGATAAAGGAACTCGTACACTTCTTGATGCAGTTATTGATTATTTACCTGCACCAACTGATGTAGAAGCAATTGATTGTACGGATAAAGATGGTAACGATGTAAAACGCCATCCAAGTGACTCTGAGCCATTTACAGCATTAGCATTTAAAATTATGACTGACCCATTTGTTGGACGTTTAGCATTCTTCCGTGTTTATTCTGGTAAACTTTCAAGTGGAAGCTACGTACTAAATAGTACAAAAGGTGAAAAAGAAAGAATTGGACGTATTTTACAAATGCATGCTAATCAAAGAAAAGAAATTAGTGAAGTGTTTGCTGGAGAAATTGCCGCTGCTGTTGGTCTTAAAAATACAACGACTGCTGATACATTATGCGATGAAAAAAATTCATGTATTATGAAAGGTATGGAATTCCCAGAACCTGTTATTGACATTGCAATCGAACCAAAGAGTAAAAATGATCAAGATAAAATGGCATTAGCTATTGCCAAACTTGTTGAAGAAGATCCAACACTTCGTGTTAAAACAGATGTTGAAACAGGTCAAACTGTGTTATCTGGTATGGGAGAACTTCATTTAGATATTATCGTAGATCGTATGAAACGTGAATTTGGTGTAGAATGTAATAAAGGTAGACCACAAGTTGCTTATCGTGAAACAATTACTCAAATGGGTGAATGTGAAGGTAAGTATATTAAACAAAGTGGTGGACGTGGACAATATGGACATGTTTGGATTAAATTTGAACCAAATCATGAAAAAGGATATGAGTTTGTGGATGCCATTGTTGGTGGAGTTGTTCCTCGTGAATATATACCAGTAACAGATAAAGGTCTTCAAGAAGCGATGGCTGGAGGAATTTTAGCTGGATATCCAATTGTAGATGTTAAAGCAACGTTATTTGATGGTTCTTATCATGATGTTGACTCAAGTGAAATGGCATTTAAAATCGCTGCTAGTTTGGCTTTAAAAGAAGCGAAAAATAAATGTAAACCTGTACTTCTTGAACCAATTATGAAAGTAGTTGTAGATGTTCCAGAAGAATATATGGGAAATGTTATGGGTGATTTAACAAGCCGTCGTGGACGTCCTTTGGGACAAGAATCGATTGGCAATACACTTCGAATTATTGCTATGGTTCCACTTTCTGAAATGTTTGGATATGCAACTGATTTAAGAAGTAACACTCAAGGCCGTGGAAACTTCCAAATGGAAAAAGATCATTATGAAGAAGTTCCAAAATCAATCGCTGAAGAAATCATTAAGAAAAACAGCGTTAATTAAAAATAATACTTGAATAATTTTCAAGCATTAGATAAAATATTATAGTAAATGAGAGGAGAAAAATAAAAATGGCTAAAGAAAAATTTGACCGTTCTAAAGAGCATGTTAACATTGGTACGATTGGACACGTTGACCATGGTAAAACCACTTTAACTGCTGCTATTACAAAATTTTTTGGTAACTTTGTAGATTATGCAGATATCGATAAGGCACCAGAAGAAAGAGAAAGAGGTATTACAATTAATACATCTCACGTTGAGTATGAAACTGAAAAACGTCATTATGCTCACGTAGACTGCCCAGGACATGCGGATTATGTTAAAAACATGATTACTGGTGCAGCACAAATGGATGGAGCTATTCTTGTAGTATCTGCTGCAGATGGTCCAATGCCTCAAACAAGAGAACATATTTTGTTATCTCGTCAAGTAGGTGTTCCTAAAATTGTTGTTTATATGAACAAATGTGACCAAGTAGATGATCCAGAATTACTTGATTTAGTAGAAATGGAAATTCGTGAATTATTAGGAGAATATGACTTCGATAGTGAATGTCCTATCATTCGTGGTAGTGCACTTAAAGCTTTGGAAGGTGATGAAGCTGCTGCTCAATCTATTCGTGATTTAATGGCTGCAGTTGATGATTATATTCCATCTCCAGTTCGTGATACAGACAAACCATTCTTAATGAGTATTGAAGATGTATTTACGATTTCAGGTCGTGGAACAGTTGTTACTGGACGTGTTGAACGTGGACAATTAAATCTAAATGATGAAATTGAAATCGTGGGACTTAAAGATACGAAAAAAACAGTTGTTACTGGAATTGAAATGTTCAGAAAATCTCTTGACTTTGCTCAAGCAGGAGATAATGCTGGTGCACTTCTTCGTGGTATCACTCGTGATGAAGTAGAACGTGGGCAAGTACTTGCGAAACCTGGTAGTGTTCATCCACATACTAAGTTTAAAGCTAGTGTTTATGTATTAACAAAAGAAGAAGGCGGACGTCATACTCCATTCTTCTCAAATTACAGACCACAATTCTATTTCCGTACAACAGATGTTACAGGTGTTGTCGAACTTCCAAGTGGAGTTGAAATGGTTATGCCTGGTGACAATATTGATATGACAGTAGAATTAATTGCTCCAGTTGCTATTGAAAATGGTACAAAATTCTCAATCCGTGAGGGTGGACGTACTGTTGGTGCTGGTGTAGTTTCTGAAATTATTGAATAATTCTTTATAACCAATGCAATTGCATTGGTTTTTTTGTGAAAATTTTTAATGTTTTGAGTTTCTGAATCATTTACATAATAATATTAAAAAACCACACCTTTTGGTGTGGTTATGTTTTTTATACCAGAAATAAAATTTAATTTGTTTTCTTTCTTTCTTTATTAAATCGTTTTGCTAATGTTCCATTAATCAAAAACTTTTTGTATTTTTTTTCATTAATAATAAAATCATATTCTCCAATAAATTCATATACTTTCGGTTTAAATCCTAATTTAAATCGGTTTAATCCATAATATGGATTTTCTTTTGACATTTCTCCAGTAATTCCATTTAAATCCAAATAAGTATAATCTTGTTTATAATATTCCATAATTTTATAATGAAGGTAATAATTTGGATTAAACCGTTTGTATTTTTTATCAAATCCACTTTCAATGATTTGAACTCGATTATTATATTTTACAACTAATGCTCCAGCAATATATATTTTTTCATCTTTACTGTTTCGTTCCGTTGCTTCTAAAACATCATTTTTGTAAGAAAGTAATTTTCGATCCGAATTCATTTTTAAATTAATATTTTTTTGAGAGTTGTTGTTAATTAAAGATTGATTTAATTCATTATTTATTTCTAATTCTTTTTCATAACTTGCTTTCGCGTTTAATAAATACTCTTGAGTATTAATACTAACTAAAAATAAATCAATCATATTATTTTTTATAAATACATTATAATAATCTTTATAATAATATTCATTTCCTTCATTTTTCTTTATAATAAATTCATTTAAAATGTCAATCCCACTACGATCTGCTATTTCGATTTCTAATCCTTTTTGAAAAGATCTTTTTATTTTATTTCTTGTATTTTTATCTAAATCTTTCATTTTAGTAGTTTTTAAATTTACGATCGCGTTAAAATGTGGTAATTTTGATTCAAAATAAAGATTATCTTTTAATTTTAAATAGTTACAATTTTTTAAATTGTCTATGACTACTGTGTTCCAATTGTATGTTTTAACAAAACTTTTTGGATCTAACTCTGCAATGGCAATTTCAGGATTTATTTTTATGAAAGTTACATTCTTTTTTCTATAATATTCTTTTAAAGCTTTTGTAAAGCTTTGTAATAATGATTGATTTAAATAATCTAATATAAATCCTTTAGGTGCATAACCGTATTTTGCCTTGATACCTAATTTTTTAAATAAAATTAAAGATGCAGCTACTAAATTTTCTTGTTCGTCAAAATATCCAATTAAATCGTAATCATATCCTATTTCACTCATTAAAATACCATAATTGGAACTTTGAAAATGACTTGCTAAAGGACTACTTTTAACAAAATTTTCAAATTCTTCTACAGATAATTCTTTTATCATGTGGTATAACCCCCTTTTTTGAGGATTTATTATAACATAAATTTTAAATTTTTCAATCTTTTTCTTTTCCTTTAAATTGTTAAAAATTTCAATTTTTTATAGTTGTTTGGAAATTTAAAATGGAATTTTATCTTGTATTTCTATTTTTTTAACCTTTATTAAGTTTTATTTTTATGGTATAGTTTTCTTAAATAAATATAAGAATAAATAGAAAAGAGGGCTATTATGTTTAAACAATTTTTTTGGAAAAAACAGCAAAAAAAATTGCTTCAAAATGGTTTTACATTAGTAGAATTATTGGTTTCTATTTCTATTTTAATTATGCTATTTGCAATTGGAGTTCCTACTTATCTTTTTTTAAGTAGAAATGTTAAACAAGCTTCTTATGAAAATAAAATTAAATATATTGAAAATGCGGCAGCAAATTATGGAAATGATACGGGAGAAAATGCAGTTTATGTGGATACTTTAGCAAAAACTGGATATATTTACGCTGATAATGAAAATAATGATGTATTGGATCCACGAGATAATAGCCTTTTAAATTGTTATATTGTTAATATTAATTATGAAAATAATAATTATTATGGTTATTTTATGAATGAACAAGGTATTAGTGAAGATGGAAAAACTTGTGATATGGATCGATTAAATTCTCTTTATTTAAATGTTCAATTATCTTTACATAAGTCTCTTGATGAAAATGGTAATACCTATCAAGAAGATGCTCTTTTATTAGATCAATGGGCAAAAGAAAATCTTGTTTTGGTTGCAAATGTTAAAGATGAATTAAAAGAAAATATCGTTGAAATTACTTTTACAAGTAATGGTTTTCAAGAAAAGAGAACTATTCATCATAATTTTGAATCTAATAATAAATTATTGATCAGTGCTAGTCAAATTTTAAATGCTGATTATACGGTTCAAGTTAGAGTGGCAGAGAAAGACCAAAATGGTAATATTGGTGAAAAAATTTATGCGGCTAAGATTCGTGTGAAGATTGATAAGCAAAGTCCAATAATATATACGGATGAGGTAAATATTGATCATGCAGGAGAGTGGAGTGGATCTTATAAAAAAACTACTGCTGTGGCAAGTGATTTAAATGGTAGTGGAGTATATGGATATTATATTCATAATGATAAGTCTTCAAGTTGTGAAACAAATAGAGATGCTTATATTGTTTCAGATGGTATGATTACTGAAAATTTAGATTCAGGAACTTATTCTTTATGTGTGATGGATCAAGTTGGAAATGTTAGTGAAGTGACTGAAGTGAATGTCGTTAAAGTAGATACTACATCTCCAGAAATTGAAATTGTTAATCCCTTTGAAAATCAATGGACAAATGCTATCAAGGCAAATGAAACCAACAAACCTTATTCGATATCTTGCAAAGCAAAAGAAGAAGAATCTGGTATAGCTTATTGGGAATATAGTTTTGATGGTAATTCTTGGGAAAAGTATATTAATTCCGATCAAAATGATTTTTCTACTCCTAATATGACAGAAGAAAGAGAAGGTAATATTTTTATTCGAGCATGTGATAAGGTTGGAAATTGTAGTGAAATTAAACAAAGTATGATAAAAATTGATAATACCAATCCTGAAATTCATTATAGTTTAAATCCAGGCACTTATTCGAAAGCTCAAACCGTTAATATTACAGTAAATGATAATCATTTTTCACACATGAAAGTAGATGTATTAAAAAATGGAGAAATACAAAATCAATTATCCATTGCAATGACAAAAGAAAATAAATATAGCGTGAATTTGTCTACTTCAGCAATTTGGACTATCAATACAACAGCTTATGATTTAGCTCAAAATAGTACTTCGGTTAGTATGAGTTATACAATTGAATTATGTAGTTATAATCCAGGAACAGTTTGGCAATATGGATATACTGGTGGGTCTCAAGGCTTTAGTGTACCGTGTAATGGTGTTTATCAAGTTACAGTAGCTGGTGCTCAAGGAGGAACTGGAGATTATGCTTCTAATGCCAATCGAGGAGGAAGTGCAAATGCAGGGAATGGAGGGAATGTTTATACTCGTACAGCAAAGTTATCGAAAGGTTTAGGTCTTTCTATTGTTGTTGGTGATATGCCTCAATCGGGAAGTGTAAAAGCACGTGAGGGTTATACCAGTCCAAAAAAAGATTATATTACTAATTATTATAATAATAGTGGTTATAAAATAGGTGAAAAAGTAGAACGGTGTCTTGCAGATAATAGTAGCCGTTGTCAATCTAGTTATACAGTTTATCGAGGCTGGCCAGATGGTAATTTTGGTCAGGAAGATCTGGTTATTTGTGATAATACTTCTACCCATGGTGGAGGTGCAGTTGGCGGCGGCGGCGGCGGCAGCAGTTACATTTCTATCTCTGGCTCTAAAGTTTTCTCAGCAAAAGGAGGAGTTGGAGGAAGTGCATCTTTTAAAGCTATCGATGGATCAGGATCGGTTTCTGGTGGTGCTGGAGGTGGTGATAATATTACTGGCAATAATGTGTCTGGATGCACTTGGACAGGAAATCTTACTAGCTCTTCCAATCGTGGAGGAAATGGCTATGTAAAAATTACTTTGGATCGATTAGGTTTATATTAATAAAATCATAAATCTTTTGCAAAGTCTTTCTATCAATGATATAATAATGGCGATTTAAAGGAAGTGAATTTATGTATTCAAATGAAGAAACAAAAAATAATTTTATGAGTATTTTTAATCATATATTTCGTCATCGTAAAAAAAGATTATTATCAGATGTTGAAATGGAATTTCAAAGGTATATTGATAGTTTTACTTATCTTTATTTAGTGTTTATAGCAATGGGCATCTTGATTAGTTTTTTTTCTAATATTAGTATTCATTTGTGTGGTGTATTGATTGGAATATTATTTTGTGTTATGGGAGGAATTTATCTTTTCTTTTTCCTTCGTAAACAACATTTTTCTTTTTATAAGTTTTTTATTACTTTTAGTTTAATAGCATTTCTTTTTGGAATCATTTTCTTTTTTCTAAATCCTAATTATGAAAAATCTTATTTTATTTTTTTGGGACTTTCCATTGTTTTTATGAATTTGGAGCGTTTATTGGAATTGTTTTATTTATTTCGATCTAATGATCCAAGTAAAACTATTTTTTTGGTTATATCTGTATTATCTGTCGTTTTATCAATCTTTGTTTTTCTTAACCCATTTTCTAATTTATTAAAAAATGAAGTACTAGGTATTTTTTCCATTTTATTTAGTATTCTAAATTTAATGCAATTATCTTTATTACAAAAAAGAATTCATGAATTTATTAATTCTATTGAATAGAGGTGAAAAAATGAAAATTGATTCAGTAGAATTAAATAAAATTGCAGTAAGACAAAGTCAATATCCAGAAGAGACTTTACCTGAATTTTTATTAGTCGGTCGTAGTAATGTTGGAAAAAGTAGTTTTATTAATACAATTATTATGCGAAAGAATTTTGCACATACAAGTAGTAAACCAGGTAAAACGCAAACCTTAAATTTTTACTTAATTAATAAATTATTTTATTTAGTTGATGTGCCTGGTTATGGTTATGCAAGTGTAGGAAAAGATAAGTCAAAAAAAATGGGTTTAATGATTGAAGAATATTTAAAAAGTAGAGGAAATTTAACAAGTGTTTTTCTTTTAATTGATTATCGACATAAGCCTTCGGAAGATGATGTTCTAATGTTTGAGTTTTTGCAATATTATCATATTAAGACTATTGTAGTTGCAACAAAATATGATAAAGTGAATGCAAGTAATCGTGTTAAACAAGAAAAATTAATTCGTCATACTTTAAAATTAAGAGAAAATGATAAACTAATTCCATTTTCATCGATTACAAAAAAAGGAAGAGAAGAAATATATCGAATTATTCAAGATGAATTGAATGAGGTTGAATAGTTTTTCTTTTTATGATAAATTATTAAAAGATTTGGAGGTCACTTATGTTAGAAACAATATTATTAATTATATCAATTATTTTAATTGCTATTACTTTATTACAAAGTAACAAAGCAAGTGAAGCGGGTCAAATTATTACGGGAGGAAATGAAGCTTTATTTGGTAAAGTAAAAGAAAGAGGATTAGAACTATTTATTAGTCGTCTTACTATGTTTTTAGGTTTAGTTTTCTTTGTTATTTCTTTTTTATTATTTGTTCGTTAATATAATTTTTATAAGAGCTTACTGGCTCTTTTTTCGTGTTTAAAACTCAGAAATAAAAAGAAAAAATAATGTTATAAATCATAAAAATTAGTTTAGAACCTTTAAACTAAAAATAGAATAGAGGTTTTATAATGTTAAAAAATGCTGTTTTAATTTTTTTTTAATGGGAATGATAATAATTCTAAATGGAACTTATTATCAGGAAGAAACAATGGATTCAAATGAAACCATGATTTCTTTAACAATTGATGGAACAGGAAGTGAAAACTTTCCAAGTAAAGAAAGTGGAAAAACAATCGATAGTATTGAATGTGATGGAGAAGCAGTAGGGTCATGGGATTATGAAAACTGGGGAC
>CAOJNP010000038.1 GCA_948439995.1 uncultured Erysipelotrichaceae bacterium
TTATATCGACCATTTAAAGAAAAGAAAAAAACCAAAGCAAGTGAAGCTATCAAAGCCGGATTAGAGCCTTTAGCCAAAAAAATTATGAGCTTTCCAATAGAAGGTAGTTTAGAACACTTAACAAGTCAATATAACATGGATCAAGAAAAAGCCATTGAAGGGGCAGGATACATTATTAGTGAATGGATTAGTGACAATGCTTACTATCGAAAATGGATTCGCACATTTTTGTGGAATAATGGACTCATTACAAGCAAATTGAAAAAAAATGCTTTGGATGAAAAGAAAACTTATGAGATGTATTATGAATTTCAAGATCGAATCAAATATATGAAACACTATCGTATTCTTGCATTAAATCGAGGAGAAAAAGAAGGAATATTAAACGTTTCTTTTGATTATGAAAAAGAAAAAATAGAAGCATTTTTATCAAAAAAAATAATAAAAAATGAAACATCTTTTGTATGTGAAATAGTAATAAATGCTATCAAGGATTCTTTAAAACGGTTGATATTACCAAGTATCGAAAGAGAAATAAGATCAGAATTAACAGAAAATGCGAGTGAAAGTGCCATTGAAACATTTAAAGAAAATTTAGAAAATCTTCTTCTTACAAAACCAATTAAAAACTCGATTGTATTAGGGTTTGATCCTGCCTTTCGAACTGGTTGTAAACTTGCCGTTTTAAATCCTTATGGGGAAGTACTAGAAATCAGTACCATATATCCTCATGAGCCAAAAAAAGAAACATTAAAAAGTTGTGAAATATTAAGAAATTTAATTCAAAAATATAATATAAATATTATTGCAATTGGAAATGGCACCGCATCTAGAGAAAGTGAAACTTTTGTAGCAGAAGCAATTAAAGGATTACCTGTGAAATACAACATTGTAAGTGAAGCAGGAGCAAGTGTGTATTCTGCAAGTAAATTAGCCATTCAAGAATTTCCTGAATTAACAGTAGAAAAAAGAAGTGCTATTTCCATTGGTAGGAGAGTACAAGACCCATTATCTGAGCTAGTAAAAATTGATCCAAAAAGTATAGGAGTAGGAGAATACCAACATGATGTAAATCAAAAAAATCTGAGTGAAGCGCTAACATTTACTGTGGAAAAAATTGTTAACTCAGTCGGTGTTAATATTAATACAGCTAGTTCTAGTATCTTGAAGTACATTTCGGGGCTTAATAAAAAAGCAATTGATAGTATAATGGAATATAAAAGTAAAACACCATTTAAAAATCGAGATGAAATAAAAAAATTAAAAGGAATATCTGAAAAGATATTTGAACAATGTATTGGATTTTTAAGAATTCCTGATAGTACAAATCCATTTGATCGAACAAAAATTCATCCTGAGAGTTATCAAATAGCAAAAAAACTTTTAGAAATATCAAAACTAGATATTAAAAATATAGATACCTTAGAATTTAAAAATGCTTTAGCAAAAATAAATAGTAAAGAAATGAGCACCAAATGTAACACGGATGAATATACTATCACAGATATCATTTATGAATTAGGACATCCGGGAATTGATCGAAGAGATGAATTAGAAAATGTCCTCTTAAAAAGTGATATTCTAGAAATAAAAGATTTAAAAGAAGGCATGGAATTACAAGGAACCATTCGGAATGTAGTATCATTTGGAGCTTTCGTTGATATTGGTTTACATAACGATGGATTAATTCATATTTCCAATATGAGTAATGAATATATTAGTGATCCAAAAGATATCGTCCATGTAGGACAAATTGTAACATGCTATGTTCATTCTATTGATTTAGAAAAAGAAAAAGTAAATCTTTCATTAATTAAAAAATAAATCAGAAAAAATCTGATTTTTTTCATCAATTTTTTACAAAATATGTACTTTATGATAAAATGTTAAAGTATGAAATAAAAAAAATTTCGGATAATAAAATAAGGAGTTAAAATTTATGAAGAAACCATTTTCATTAATAATATTTTATTTTTTGGTAATCGTTTATTTCGAAATTTGCTATAAATTCCTAATTTTTGGTTCTATTTTTGATATAGGACTTTTTTATATTGTTATGTTTAGTTTACTAATATCTACATTTTTTACATTTTTTTCAAGACTAGGAAATGCTAAAATAAATCGTAAAATTGTTTTATTAATTCTACTTTTTTTAACATTGATGTTTGTAGGAAACTTTATTTATTATAAATTATTTTCTGTTCCATTTACTTTTCAAATTACTTCCATGGTTGGACAAGCAATGAAATTTATGAATGTAATGTTTAAAATCATTTGGGATAATTTATTTTCCATATTCTTATTTTTTCTTCCAATTACTTGGTATATATGGAAACAAAATAAAATTATTATCACTAAAATATATTATTTTGAAAAAAAGAGTTTAGTAATCTTTTTTACAGTAATATATGTCATCATTACCATATTTTTATTTCCTTTTAAAAATCGAGATTACTCGCCATTTCGATTATATTGGAAACAAAACAGTTTAAATTCTGCAATTAAAACATTTGGACTTCTAACAGCAGAAAGATTGGACTTACAACGTTCCATATTTAAATTTGAAGAAAAAATTGAATTAACTGAAAAAAAAGCAGAAGAAAATGCAAACTATCAATACAATAAAATGGATATCGATTGGACTAAATTAATAAAAGAAGAAAAAGATTCTTCTTTAAAAACAGTTTATTCTTATTTTCAAAATGAAACTCCTACGAAAAAAAATGCTTTTACTGGAATGTATGAAGGAAAAAATTTAATTTTTATTTTAGCAGAATCTTTTAATTCCATAGCAGTATCCAAAGAATTAACACCAACACTTTATGAATTAACACATACAGGGTTTCAGTTTAGTAATTACTATACGCCAATATTTTTAAGTACAACAGGAGGAGAATTTCAAGCAATGACTGGCTTAGTTCCTTCTGCCGATACATTAGATGAATGGTATAAAGGAAAAGTCAGTCTTCCATTTTCTCTTGGAAATTCACTTCGTAAACTTGGTTATCAAACCAATGCATTTCATGATTATGAAGCAACTTTTTACAATCGAATTGAAACCATGCCCACATTAGGCTTTAATAATTATTTTGCATGTTTAAATGGAATGGAAAAAGAAATGAATTGTGAATGGGTAAATTCCAATGCCCCAGATGACCAAGAAATGATTGAAATCACTTATCCAAGATATCAGAATCAAGAAAAATTTATGACGTATTATATTACAATGAGTGGCCATTTTCCCTACATTTTATCAGAAAAAACTAGAAATTATGAAAAAGTAAAAGACTTACCTTATAGTGATGAATCCAAAGCTTACTTAGCAACTCAAATTGATTTAGATCAGGCATTAGAATTATTAATTGAAAATTTACGAAAAGAAGGAAAATTAGATGATACTGTAATTTGCTTAGTAGGAGATCACTATCCATATGGATTGTCACATGAGCAAATTAATGAATTATCAACTTATGAAAGAGATGAACAATTTGAAATTCATCATAGTAATTTAATCATATGGAATAATGATACCAAACCAGTTGTAGTAGATAAAGTAGGAAGTCAGATTGATATCTTACCAACCCTTTTAAATTTATTTGGAATAGAATACGATTCTAGAATGCTAATTGGCCATGATTTATTAAGTGATACAGAAGGTTTAGCAATCTTTTCTGATATGAGTTGGATTAGCGATTCTGGAACCTATCATGCAACGACAAAAACGTTTACTCCAAAAAAAGAAGTAAAGAATAACTATGTAACAGAAAAAAATCGGTGGGTAAATAATAGTGTGACCATAAGTAAAAAAATAATAACGAATGATATTTATCGTAAAATAATAAAAAATTAGAGAACGGAGCAATTGTGATGTGTGGATTTGTAGGATTTATTAGTAAAGAAAAAAAGAAAAAAGAAATCATTAAAAAAATGGCAAAACGCATTGAACATAGAGGACCTGATGGAGAAGGTTATTATATAGATAAAACCATTGCTTTAGGTCATCGAAGGTTATCAATTATTGATGTCAAAGGTGGAAGTCAACCCATGTACAATGAAGATAAAACAAAAGTAATTGTATTCAATGGAGAAATTTATAATTTTAAAGAACTAAAAAAAGAATTAAAGAAACACACATTTAAAAATAATTCTGATACAGAAGTATTAATTCATGGATATGAAGAATGGGGTACAGACGTATTAAAAAAGCTAAGAGGTATGTTTTCCTTTGTAATATGGGATAAAGAAAAAGAAATTTTATTTGGAGCAAGAGATCCTTTTGGAATCAAACCATTTTATTTTTATCAAAAAGATGAAAGTATTTTATTTGCATCAGAAATCAAATGCTTTTTTGAACATCCAATATTTGAAAAAAAATTAAATGAAAGACTGTTATCTTCCTATTTATCTTTTAGTTTTACCCCAACAACAGAAACGTTCTTTCAAGGAGTAAATCGTTTGGATGCTGGGCATTATTTCATTTATCAAAATGGAGAATTAACCATTCAAAAATATTTTGAATTAAACTTTCGAGAAGAAAAGAAAACTTATGAAGAAAGTGTAGAAATGATTAAAGAAGTGATGGAAGATTCCGTAAATCATCATCAAATAAGTGATGTAGAAGTGGGATCTTTCTTATCCAGTGGAATAGATTCTTCTTATTTGGTTTCCTTAGCTAAACCAGACAAAACCTATACTGTAGGTTATGAATCCCCAAAATATAACGAAATAAATTATGCAAAAGATCTAGCAAAACGATTGAAAATAAAAAACAAAAGTAAAAAAATTACCAAAAAAGAATATTTAAAAATGATACCTAAAATAATGTATTACATGGATGAACCATCAAGTGATCCTGCAACTGTAGCTTTATATTTTGTATCTAAACTTGCTAGCAAAGAGGTCAAAGTGGTACTATCAGGAGAAGGAGCCGATGAGTTTTTTGGAGGATACAATTATTATCGCTATTTTGTGGATATGGGTTTTTATAATAAAATACCATATTTTATCCGTCATTTCATTTCCAAAGTATGTAAATTGCTACCAGAAATAAGAGGCGTTAACTTTTTGATACGAAGGGGTGAGAAAATAGAAAACTCTTATATTGGAGTCAACCGTGTTTTTGGAAAAAAAGAAAAGAAAAAAGTATTAAATATTCCAACTACATTAACCGAAGAAGAAATTACCAAACCAATATATGATAGCTTAAAAAAAGAAAGCGATATTGTAAAAATGCAAGCGATTGATATTCATTTTTGGTTGATGAAAGACATTTTACAAAAAGCTGATCGTATGACGATGGCAAATTCAATTGAAGGAAGAGTACCTTTTATTGATAAAGAAGTTTATAAAATTGCAAGTGGACTGCCATTTGAATATAAAGTATCCAAAGAAAATACTAAATTAGCTTTAAGAGATGCTGCTAAAACAGTAATCCCAAATGAATCGTATAAAAAGAAAAAATTAGGTTTTCCAGTGCCAATTCGTGATTGGATGAGAGAAAAAGATTTTTATGAAGAGATTAAAAAAACTTTTGAAACAGAATATGCCAAAAAATATTTTAAACAAAAATATATTCTAAAATTATTAGAAGATCATAAAAATAAAAAGAAGGATAATTATCGAAAAGTGTGGAATATCTATTGCTTTTTAAAATGGTATGAAGTATTCTTTATAACAGGATAAGGTGAAAATATGATTCAATTTTTTGTAGCTATTTTATTAATTTTACTTTTCTTTTTGATTTTATATCTCGTTATTACGAAAAAGATAGAAAAAATAGATCATCAATTTTACCAAAAAGTTGCGAAAAAAATTAATCATACAAATACATTTATTTTAAAAAAAATTACTTTTTTGGGAAGTGCTCCTGGAATTATAATAAGTATTTTTATTAGTTTTTTCTTTATTAAAAATGGTTTTGATCGTCAATTTTTAGTAATTAGTGTTATTGGGGAAGCAATTTTAAATAATTTAATTAAAATGATTGTAAAACGCATTAGACCATCTATTAATCCATTAGTAGTAGAAGATAGTCCAAGCTTTCCAAGTGGACATACCATGTCAACTTCTGTATTTTATTCTTTATTAATTTTTTTTCTTTGGAATTCTCCAATTGTTTTAATTATTAAAATCATGTTAACTATATTTGCCATTTTAATTATGCTAAGTGTTATGTTTAGTCGGATTTATTTGGGAGTCCATTATTTAAGTGATATCTTAGGAGGCATTTGTTGTGGAATTTCTTATGTTTTATTAATTACTTTGTTATATCCAGAATTACAGTTTTTATGGATTTAAAAATAGTGCCTTCAAACACTATTTTCTTTTTTCTTTCCAGTGATTTATTTTTTGTTGTCTTCTTTTTTTCCTTTCTAAACCTTTAGAATATAAAATCTCTAATTTAGGAAAAGCTTTTACTAAACGCATTTGCAATAATTGATTTCGTTTTATAATTTCTTTACAAACTTGTTTGGTTATTTTTTCTGTTGAATCCGCTTTAATTTCAGAAGAAATAATTTTAATACTAGACATAATTCGAAAAGAAACAATTGTATCGATTAAGAAAAAAAACAAAAGCAAAAAAGAAGCAGTATATAAAATAGCAAAAGGAAGTTGAACAATCATAGAAAAGAAAAAAGGATTAGAAACATACATGATAAAAAGACCAAATAATCCAAAAGGAATCATAGTTTCTAAACAAATTCGTCCATTAATATGAAACCGATAATGAGTATAATCCCACCATCTTGTTCGAAATTGCTTTTCTAATAAATAACTGGTTAAATACTCTAGTATAGAACACAAAAGAATACACATAGTAAATAAAGTAAAAGGATCCTCATAATAACGTTTTAATAATAAAGTGATAAATATGGAACCAAATCCATAGATGGGACAATAAGGACCTATTAAAAAACCACGGTTAATAAATTTTCTCTCACTAACAAGTTTGCATATTACTTCAAGACACCATCCAAAAAAGGAATATAAAAAAAATAAAATAATATAACTACAAATCATTTTCATAATAACCTCTAATAACATTATAAAAAGTTAAGCTTAATTAGTCAAATAGACAATTTTTTTGTCAAGCAATGTCTTATAAATTGACGAGATATATTTCGTAAATTATAATAAATGAAAGAAGGTGAAAATAGATGAAAAAGAAAACAATCGCAACGCTTGGAATTGGAGCAGCAATTGGAACAGGACTGGGAATGCTTTTTGCACCAAAAAGTGGGAAAGAAACAAGAAATGATTTGAAGAAAAAAATAGATGACCTAAAAAATAAAGCAAGCAATATCGAATTAGAAGACGTAAAAAAATATGTGAATCAAAAAATAAATTCGATTGAAAAAGAATTGAAAGATTTAGATAAAGAAAAAGTAATAAAAATTGCCAAAGAAAAAGCAAATAAAGTAGAACAAGAATGCAAAGATTTAGCAAAATATGTTAAAGATAAAAGTGTTCCAGTTTTAACAGATGCAGTAGAAGCATTAAGACAAAAAGCAATTGAAAGTACAAAACAAGTTTTAAATAAACTAGAATCCAAACAATAGAATACCTATTGTTTTTCTTTGGGATAAAATAGCAAAAAAATAGAATAATAACAATAGGTGATCAAAATGCCAAATATTCATAGCAATATATCATTTGGATTAGTAAATATTCCAATCGTTATGAATCCTATTATTAAAAATAATGATACATCATTTAATCAATTGCATCAAAAATGTTTAAATCGAATTCAATACGTTAAATATTGTCCTCACTGTAAAATACCTATCAAAGAAAATGAAATCATAAAAGGATATGAATATGAGAAAGGAGAATACTTAACTTTTGATAAAACAGAATTAAATAAATTAAGACCCGAAAATGAAAAAGAAATTGAAATCATTTCATTTGTGCCCATAGAAGAAATCGATCCTAGTTATTTTGAAAAAAGTTACATGTTAGAAGCAGAAACAAAATCTAAAGCGTATCTATTATTTTGTGAAGCACTTAAAAAAACAAAACGAGTAGCAGTTGCAAAAACAGTGTTAGGAAGTAAATTTTATTATTGTATTTTAAGATTTACCGCTTATGGAATTATTATGACAACACTTTTTTTTGAAGAAGAAGTATTACTTCCTAATGAACAAATAAGTGGAAAATTAAATGATAAAGAATTAGATTTAGCAATAAAATTAATAGAATCTTTAAAAGGAAATTTTGAACCAGAAAAATATAAAGATGAATATCAGGATAATATTAAAAATGCAATTGACGATAAATTAAATGGAAAAACCATCAAATCAAAAAAGAAAAAACCAAAAACACAAGTAAGTGATTTAATGGAAGCACTAGAAAAAAGTTTAAAAGGTAAAAAATGAGTCTTTGGAAAAATAACAAATGGCAACCTATGCTATTAAAAGAAGTAAAAAAACCATTTAATGATTCTAATTACATTTATGAATTAAAATTTGATGGATATCGTGCTATTATTTTTGCAGATCCTAACCATGTGAAAGTTCACAATAGAAAAGGAGAGGACATAACATTTTTATATCCAGAATTACAAACAATAAAGCAACTTGTGAAAAAAAACATGATCTTTGATGGAGAAATAGTCATGTTAGAAAATGGTGTACCTTCTTTTAAAAAATTACAAACAAGAGCACATTTAAAAAAGAAAGATAAAATTATGTATCAAAGTAAGCAAAATCCAGTTCTTTTTATGTGTTTTGATGTATTATATGATGGACAAGATTTATGTAAATATCCTTTAGTAGATAGAAAGAAATATCTTTCAAAAGTGAAAGATAACGATACTTTTATAAAAGTAAAACAAATAGATGCAATGGGGATTCCTTTTTTTAAAGAAGTGAAAAAAAGAAATCTAGAAGGGATAATTGCTAAGAAAAAAAATAGTATCTATGAAATAAATAAAAGAACAGATTCATGGTTAAAAATAAAAAATTTAAAAAAAGAAATATTTTATATTGGAGGATATATTGAAAAGGAAAAAAATTCTGTTATTTCTCTTCTATTAGTGGAAAAGAAAAATAATCAATTTCTCTATGTAGGAAAAGTATCTATGGGTAAAAAAAAGAAATTATATGAAAAATTAAAAAAAATGAAAATAGAAAAAGCGCCGTATTTTCAAAAAGAAAAAGAAAATGCTATGTATATAAAACCAATTTATTTATGTGAAATAGAATATTTAGAAAGAACAGAAAATAATCAATTACGTCAACCAATATTTCTAAAAGAAAAAAATTAAATTTAATATAAAATATTTATGCAAATATGATATAACAAAAAAACTCCAACCTAAGGAGTTATTTTCAAATGGTGCTGAAAACAGGACTCGAACCTGCGACCTACGCGTTACGAGGGCGTTGCTCTACCAACTGAGCTAATTCAGCATTAAAGATATTATATAATATTTTTAAAATAAAATTCAATAAAATAATAAAAAAATGATTGAATTTTTATAATTATATGATATACTTTATAAGTAACTTATAAATGCAGGTGTAGTTTAATGGTAGAACTTTAGCCTTCCAAGCTAACCACGTGGGTTCGATTCCCATCACCTGCTCCAATTGAAAACAACTTACGGACTGTAACAAGTTCGTGAGTTTTTTGTTTTGTTAAAAGGCTTAAAGTTCTCTTTCTAGGAAGGAGGACTTTTTTGATGTTGGAATTTAAAACTATGGAAACATTAAAGCCAAATACTAAACTTTTAGAAGTAATTAAAGACTACACCTATAAAGTTAAGAAAGGAACAGTTAAACATTTATTACATACAAATTTACAAGTTATAGAACCTACAGAGTATCTAATTACATATCCTACTACCCTTA
>CAOJNP010000039.1 GCA_948439995.1 uncultured Erysipelotrichaceae bacterium
ACATTATCTTGTTTTTAAAGGACAAAATCCTTTATTGGTGACGATAGCCTAGTGGTCACACCTCATCCCATCCCGAACTGAGAAGTTAAGCACTAGAACGCTGACGATAGTGTAAGCGAAAATAAGAAGTTGCCAATTTTTTTTTTGTCTTTATTTATTTTATAAATTTGTGTATACTAAAGTTAGGTGGTAATATGAAAAATCAGATATATCGTGATTTTGATGCAATATTTAGAAATATCAATGTTCAAACTAAGTTTCCATATAATAATGAGGATTATAATATATTGATCTATGGTTATATTAGTTTGAATAATGCAAAAAAAAGATTAAATCAAAATGAGTATTATCCAGTAGTAAAATATAGTGAAGGAGAAGAGTTGCCTGAGGCATATATTCCTCTATCTTCTGTTTATTTACAACAATTTAATTTAAAAGATGATAAATTTGCTACAATTAATCCAAAAATACCTTTAAATCGTTTGTGTGCAGATGGAATACTTTATCCAATTATTCGAACATCATCTTCAAAAGACAATTCACGATATCATTTAGGTTCCGAAGATGGTGGTGCTTTATCTTTGGAAACGATTATATATTGTATATTAATGGAATATATTTCAAGAAATCCCGTATATGAAAGTGAGAATAAAAAATTGTTTTAAATTGTCATTTTTGTGTTCTAAGATATTTTTTTTCTGGAATATCTTTTTATTTTGCTAAAATGAATAGTAAAATGTCAATTTATGCAATTATTATTGTATTCAATTATTTTCATTTGTTATAATTTAAATGGTGATAGAAATGAATTACAAATATACTTCAAGAAATGAAACTGAAACGTTAGAGATTGCCCAAAATATAGAGAGCGAAAAGTTTTCTAATATGGTTATTTGTTTAATCGGTGAATTAGGTAGTGGAAAAACTATGTTTGTAAAAGGATTTGCACAAGCTTTAGGGTTGGAAGAGAATATTACTTCCCCTACTTTTAATCTTGTAAAAGAATACTTAAATGGAGAAATGCCATTATATCATATGGATGTGTATCGTATGGAAGGATTAACAGAAAACATAGGAATTGAAGATTATTTTACAAAAAATGGTGTTAGTATTATCGAATGGGCAGATATGATTGAAGATTTATTACCAGAAGAAAGATTAGAAATTGAGTTCCGAGTATTAAATGAAAATACGAGAATCTTATATTTTAAGCCGTATGGAAAACAATACGAAGATTTATGTAATGCTGTTTTGTAAGAACTCTTTTTGACTCTTCTTATTATAAACTCAAAATGGCTAGATTGAGAGGGTTTATGAATACCATATTTATTGATACACATACGAATATAATAAAATTAGTTTTATATCAAAATGGAAAATTTGTAAAAGAATTAACAAATTCTAGTGAACAAAATCATGGGTCAATTATGATGCCTCTTTTAATAGAATTGTTAGAAGAATTTAATTTAACTGTTTCTGATTTAAATGATATTATTGTGGTTAATGGTCCAGGATCTTTTACAGGGATTCGTTTAGGTGTCACCATTGCAAAAACATTAGCTTTCACTTTAAAGATTCCTATTCGTGTTATGAGTAGTGTTTTAATTAAAGCAGTTTCAAATATAGAAAAAGGACATCATTGGTTTGTAGAAAAAGAAAAAAATGGCTATTATGTTGGTGAATTTAATGATTTAGATGAATTGTTAAATGATTATTTTTATATTAAAAATTCAGATTATGATTTATTTCAATCAACTCATGATGTGATAGAAGATGTTATATTATCTTATCAGCAAATTTATGATTATTCTCGTTTATTAAAACCGAATCATGTTCATAGCGTGAATCCTTTGTATGTAAAATTAATAGAGGTTCAAAGATGATCCGCCGTGCTACAAAAAAGGATATAGAGTTTATTTATATATTAGGATCAATGTTACATGAAAATTATCGTAAAGTAAATGATTTAGAAGTACTAATGAATGAAAAATATTTTAAGTTTTTTGTAGCAGAAGAAGAGAAAAAAATTGTTGGCTTTTTAAATGTGACCGAATTATATGAAACTGTCGATATTATTGATTTATTTGTTTTACCAGAATATCGTCGAAAGCATTTTGCTAGTAGACTTATTAATTATATGATAAGTGATGTAAGTGATTCGGTATCTTTATTTACACTAGAAGTAGGAGTGTATAATAAAGAAGCCATTGCTCTGTATCGGAAATTTGGATTTGATATCATATGTAAACGTTTGTTTTATTATGGAAACCAAGATGCTTATTTAATGGGATTGAGGTGCAAAAAGGAATGAAAGATGTAATTATTTTTGCGATTGAAACATCTTGTGATGAAACAAGTATGGCACTTGTTAAAAATGGACAAGAAGTATTAGCTATGACAGTATTATCACAAATGGATACGCATGCTAATTTTGGGGGAGTGGTTCCAGAAATTGCTTCTAGAATGCATACAGAAAATATTACCATGGTTTTGGAAGATATTTTGAATCAATACGATTTCAAAATACAAGATGTTGATGCCATTGCGGTAACTTATGCACCAGGTCTTTTAGGAAGTTTATTAGTTGGAGTGGAATTTGCAAAAGTTTTATCTCTTGTTTATAATAAACCATTGATTGCGGTAAATCATACTATGGGTCACATTTTTGCTAATCAAATAGACAATAATATGACATATCCATTGCTTTCTCTTATTGTAAGTGGAGGACATACGGATTTAGTTCTTATGAAAAGTCCTTATGATATTGAAATATTAGGAAGCACCATAGATGATGCTGCAGGTGAAGTATATGATAAAGTAGCACGAGTTTTAGGACTACCATATCCAGGTGGACCAAATATTGATAAATTAGCTAAGCATGGAGAAAATACTTACACTTTACCAACTCCTATGAAAGATTCTACTTATCAGTTTAGTTTTAGTGGTTTAAAAAGTGCCGTAATTAATTTAGTGCATAATGAAGAACAAAGAGGAAATCAGATCAGAAAAAATGATTTGGCTTGTAGTTTTCAAGAAGCTGTAATCGATGAATTAAAACGAAAAGTTGAATTGGCATTGAAAAATATAGGTGTGAAAGAAATGATTTTAGCAGGTGGTGTTTCAGCAAATGTTAAATTGCGTGAAACTTTAAAAAATTTATGTGATAAGTATAATGTAAATTTCCATGTTCCTCCTTTTCAGTATTGTACTGACAATGCTGCTATGATCGGTGCCGCAGCTTATCCGCTTTATCAAAAAAAGATATTTTCTAACTTTGATTTGAATGCAGAAAGTTCTATAAATATTCAAAAATATATAGAACAATTGAGAAATCAAGATGAAACTTGATTTTTTTTATGAGTCTTTATTTCAATAATTTCTTGTTAGTTTTAAATCAAATGCATAATGTTTTTCATTTCTTTTTTGTGATATAATGTGGATAAAATTATTTTAGAAATGGGTGAATTAAAAGTGAGAGAAGTTAGGATTAATGCTATTTATAAACATTATAAAGGTGATTTATATATTGTAGAAGATGTAATTTATCACAGTGAAACTTGTGAAAAAATGATAGCATACAGAGCTTTATATGGAGAAAATAAATTATGGTGTAGACCCTATGATATGTTTTTAGATGAAGTAAATAAAAATGGTCAAAAATATAGATTTGAATTACAAGAAATCAAAAGTGTACGAGAAGATTAAATTACATAAAAAACGATTATATCGCAATAATATAATCGTTTTTTTATAATAGAAATCTAATTTTTTAAAATGAAAGAAAGTTATTCACTTTCTTCTGGATTTCCTGGAATATTTGGTAAATTATCTGAATTATTATCCTGATCAGTTGGAGAACCAGGAACGATTGGATCATTGTCATCTTCATCCTTATCTTGATCTTCATCATCTGGTATTGTTGGAATCGAAGTTTTCGGTTTGCTAATGTATATTGTAACATTAGAAACATTTTTTAAAAAAGTTCCTTCATGAACGCTTTGATTAATAATAATACCAGGAATAGATTCGCTTTCTACGAATTCTTTATTTAGAGTAATACCATTACTAGAAGCCCAATTTTCAGCATAAGATACTGCTTGTCCACTTAGATTTGGCATTGTTTTTAAAGTCTGACCAGAACGAATTCCTTTTCCAATTACATCTGTTGTGTATTCCATATCTTCATTATAATCATATTGAAATGATTTAATGGTTTCGGGTTTAATAATATTTAAATTTTCTTTCATCGCAGTAGATATTGCGTTTAAAGATCCAGGATAATATCCAAGAGCACTGGTTGTCATACCAGAAGCTGGTAAATATACAGGAAGATTATAATATTCCAAATATGTTTTTTGAATACTTATAAAATCTTCTCCATTTAGGGCATTGGTCAGCATATTTTTTAGTGTTTGATAGAAAGATAAGATTTGAGTTGTTTGCATATTAGTTGCAATATTATTACTAATAGTATCTAATAATTTTTCAAATTCACTAAAGCTTGAGACATGTAATACTTTTTTAGCAATTGCTTCTATAATAGCTTGTTGATGTTGATTTCTAGCAATGTCAGATAAGGTATATAGATGTCTACATCTTGCATATGCTAACGCTTGTTCTCCATTTAAGTGTACATTTTTACCTGGAGTGACACATACCAAGTTTTCTCCAAATCTTCTTTGAGAGTCTTGTTCACACATTAAACCCTTATGAGCATTATCATAATCATAATTTGGTTCTTCTACATCTACTTCAATTCCTCCTAAGGAATCTACTAAATCAACCACACCTTTAAAGTTAACTTTCACAAAATAATCAATATCAATGTCTGTTAAATTTTTAACAGTATTGATAACACAAGTAGTTCCATAAGCTGCAGCAGAATTGATTTTATTATATCGATTTCCATTGCAAGCAATTGGTACATACATATCTCTTGGAATACTAAACATGGTTGCAGAAAGAGTATTTGGATTAAAAGTGATTAATATTAAGGTATCTCCATTAAATGCAGCATTAGGATTTAAACCACCTTGCGATTCGGAGTCAACTCCTAAAACTAATACAGTAAATGGTTCTGTAAGTTTTTTCGTAGAAATTAAGTTGCTTTCTTCGTTTTTCATTTCTTTACTATAAGAATAAATTACTTTGGTGTCTTCACTAATATTTTTAAAGTTATCTTCATTTCCAAAAAGTATTTTGTAATTTCCAGAAATAAAAACACCGTCGATCTTATTATTGTATAAATCATTTAACATAATTAAGAAATCATCATAAGAAACAATTTCATTTTTTAATTGTTCTTTTTCGATTAATTCTTTTGCAAGTATGTAACCTTCTTTATCATTTTCATTAGAAATCATTCCTAATTTAGAAGAAGATGTAATATCGGTTTCTTTTAAACTTAATAAAACACTTGTGTAAGTAGATGTTTCTTTAATTGTTAAATTTTCTAATTTATCGTATATTTTGTCAATATAATAAGATGAAAAAGCAAATAAGGGAATTAGTAAGAAAGTAATCAAACTAACAAAAATAAATGTTTTCTTTTTCTTTTTTATGATGAAGAAGAGTCCAAAAAGAAAATAAAAAAATATCCAAAGTAAGAATCCTCCTAGAATAGCATATCGAATTGTTGTTTCAATTCCTATTAAATGAATTACACTTTTTGTAAAAAAGAAATAGGAGATGAGATAACCGATCGTAAAAATGATATATATAAAACGCATTAATTTGCTAGATTTTTTTAATTCTTCTTTTATATTTTTCAAAGTTTTTCAACCCTTTCTTAAAATTTTCTTTCTTTAGTATTATACACTAGTTTTTGCTCTTTCACAATATTTGATATTTCTTTACATTGTCAAGCTTAAATGCTTTTGAATATCCTGTCGAATTTTGATATAATGAACTTGGAAAAGTAGGTGACAAAATGCCAAGTTTATTTAAAAAAAGAAAATATACAACTTTCTTCTTCTTTCTTATTATGGCATTTTTTGTTTCACTTATGAAAACGGACGCTTTAACAGGAATCATTAATGGAGAAAGTGTTAATTTTAGAAGTGGTGCTGGAGTTAATTATTCTAGTATTGGAAAACTAAATCGTGGGACGAGCGTGACCGTAAAAAATGCTTATGCAGTAAATGGTTCTGGCTGTAATTCAGGATGGATTAGCATTTCTTATAATAATAAAGTTGGTTATGTTTGTCGTAATTATATTGATATTCAAGGAATG
This sequence comes from uncultured Erysipelotrichaceae bacterium, assembly GCA_948439995.1. Classification (GTDB taxonomy): domain Bacteria; phylum Bacillota_I; class Bacilli_A; order RF39; family UBA660; genus MGBC162267. The sequence goes on from CAOJNP010000039.1 coordinate 6,233, forward strand.
GAATCATTCGGAAGACCTTGGACAAGTCCGAAGAAGGCCATTGTTGGTGGTGCTGAATTTGTTGCTTCGAAATATATAGCAGCAGGACAATATAATGGCTATTTAAAAAAATTTAATGTGAATCCAAATAGTAATTCTGGAGTATTTGAGAATCAATATATGGCTAATTTAGCAGCACCAATGAATGAAGCAAAAACAACTTATAATAGTTATAAACAAAATGGATTGTTGTCGTTGCCACTCGAATTTTCAATTCCTATTTTTGAAAATATGCCTCTTTATACGACTCATCCTGTAACAGGAAAAGAAGTTGGTGGAACAAGTATTGTAACCGATCAAGAATTTGAAAAAAAATTAGATCAAGAAGGCTTTGATGAAACTTATAAAATATGGTTGCGAGATTTGCATAAAACATACCCTAATTGGATTTTTAAATCTTTAAAAACTGGCTTAGATTTTAATCAAGCTGTAGAACGTGAAAAGTGGATTAGTTCTATTAATGGAATTGGATGCCCAAAATGTATTGATGCTTCTAATGTTAATACAGAAGGAAGTTGGTACATTGCAAGTACAGAAACAACAGCTTATTTTTTAGATCCTAGAAATGGATTAATGGTAGATAGTGTTTTGATGTTTGAAAATTTAGCCTATAGTGAAAATTATAAAGAAAATGTAGTACAAAGTGTTTTAAATGGTACTTTTATGAGTAATAAAGACTCTATAGATCACCTATCTTATGCCAATATTTTTGTCGAAGCTGGTAAAACATTTAATGTTAATCCAGTTTATTTGGCAGCTTTATCTCGTCAAGAAGTTGGTGCAAATGGTAGTATTTCTACCAGTGGAGAAAGAGTTGAATACAAAGGAAATATATACCAAGGTTTTTATAATTTCTTTAACATTGGTGCTTATTCTAGTGAAGAAAGTCCAGTGCGTGCAGGAATCGTTTACGCTAGCGCAGGTGCTAGTAAAAATGATCAAGGTGTTTTTGTTGGAAATATCAATTCTAATAATGATGGAACTCAAAACAATAATGATAATAATTCAACAACAAAACCAGTTGTTACGCCCTTAAGTACTCATTTATCAAATATGAAGTTAAATCAAAAAGGCAATTATGTGACTAATATTTCTGTAGGTACAACGGTTGGTTCTTTAAAAAGTAGAACAAAAGGTTCTGAATTAGTATTCCGTAATGCTTCTGGTAATATGCTTGGTGATTCAGAAAAAATTAGTACAGGTTCTAAAATTACGTTCCCTACTGGTGAAACTTTAATTGTTGTTTTATACGGTGATTTAACTGGTGATGGAAATATTAATTCAGCAGATTTACTTCGTATGAGACAAGCTTTGTTAGGTCAAATTAAATTAGAAGGAGCATTTTTAGAATCAGGTCGCCTTATTAATACAAGTGGTAATTTAAATTCAGCTGATTTGTTACGTTTAAGACAATATTTATTAGGTCAAAAGAATATTAGTCAAGTTTAGAAAGGAATTTTATGAAAAAAACGATTCGATTATTTATTTATTTTTTTCTAACATTTGGATTTATGAGTGTTGTTCATGCAGCATCTATTTCTGTTACTTCTAATGTTTCTATTGCTACTTCTGGGGGCAAGATCACTTTTTATATTAATATAAAAGATGCTGGTGCTTGGCAATTAACTGGGAAGGGAACCGGTGCTACTTCCAATTGTTCTTTGGGAGACCAAGGAACTGGAGATTCTGGAAATGGAAAAAATATTAATAAAACTTTATCAGTAACTTGCAATGCAACTGATGTAGGTCAAATTAATTTCGAAGTAAGTGGAAATGTGTCTGGAGTAGATAATAATGGTAATGTATCAAGTACGATTGTTTCTGGAAGAAAAGTTGTAGCTGTTCAGCCACCTAGACCAAAAGATGAAAATAATTATTTAAAATCTTTAAATGTAAAAGATTATCAAATTACTCCAGAATTTAATAAAAATAACGAAGAATATACTTTAGAAGTACCATCAACTGTGGATAAGCTTACTATTGAAGCTATCGCAGAATCTAATTATGCAAGTGTTTCTGGAGTTGGAGAAGTTGAAGTAAATGAGGGAATGAACTCTTTTGATATTATTGTTACCAGTGAAACTGGAATAGAACGAATTTATAAATTAAAAATTAATGTCAAAGATAGTAATCCCATTTCTATCAACATTGGAACATTAAATTATACAGTTATCAAAAATGGAAAAAATTTAATTAAGCCTGAATTGTATGAAGAAACAACGATTACAATTCAAGGTTTAGATATTCCTGCTTTTGTAAGTGATATTACAAAATTTACTTTAGTAGGATTAAAAGACGAAGAAGGAAACATATTTTTAGCAATTTATGATGAAAAAACGAACGAATATAAAATATATAATGAACAAAAATCTTCTCTCATGGTAATTCATATTATGGAACCAGTAGAAGATATAAAAGGATTTCAAAAGGTAAACTTGGAAATTGATGGGATAGAATATCATGTATTTCAAAGACAAAATACTAGCCCATTTTATTTAGTTTATGGAATGAATGTTGAAACTGGAAAAAAAGATTATTTTATGTATCATAAAGAAAGTAATACGTTTCAAATTTATGATGAAAAATTATTTTTAGAATTTTTTGAAAGTCAAAAAGTTCGAGATTATATTATCTTAGGATTAGGAATTGGTTGTTTTGCATTAATTATTATTTGTATCTTTGCTTTGACTCATAAATCAAAATCAAAACCTGGCAAAATAAGCAAAAAGCAAAAAGAAATTGATGAAACTATTCATTTATTAATGGAAGAAAAAATGAAAAAAGATCAGGAAGTTAAATCGAATTCTACAAATGACTCTGAAAAAGTGGATCCTGAAAAATTATATGTAAAAGATGCTGTACAAAAAATGAATGATGTTGAAAAATTAATTGAACAATATGAAAAAACTGTTTCGCTATCAAAAAAAGAATTAGAAGAAAAGAAATAAATGGAAATATTTCTTTTTTTGTTCACTCATCTAATATGAAATGTCCATTGATGTTAAAAATAGTGATAAATTGTTAATTTAAATAAGAAAATATGATAATATTAGTGTTATAAGACACTA
>CAOJNP010000040.1 GCA_948439995.1 uncultured Erysipelotrichaceae bacterium
CATCAATTTTAATTGTTTCTTCTTTTTCTTCTTCTTCTTCAATTTCTTTTAAATCTAATAAAGTATCGGTATTATCTAAAATTTGAACATTTAATCCTAAAGCTTGGAATTCTTTTATCAATACTCTAAATGATTCTGGAACACCAGCTTGATTTACTGTTTTACCTTTTACTAAAGCTTCATAAACTTTAACACGACCTATTACGTCATCAGATTTGATGGTTAATATTTCTTGAAGAACATGTGCTGCACCATAAGCATAAAGTGCCCAAACTTCCATCTCTCCAAATCTCTGTCCACCAAATTGTGCTTTTCCACCAAGTGGTTGTTGTGTAACAAGTGAATATGGTCCTGTTGCACGTGCATGTAATTTATCATCTACCATGTGATGAAGTTTAACCATGTACATAACTCCAACGTTTACTTTATGTTCAAATGGTTCACCAGTACGTCCATTGATTAATGTAACTTTTCCATCATCATCCATTCCAGCTTCTTTCATTTCTTCCCAAATATCATCTAAATTTGCACCATCGAATACTGGAGTAGCATAATGTACACCAAGAGTCTTTCCAGCCATTCCTAAATGTACTTCTAAGATTTGTCCAATGTTCATACGAGATGGAACACCAAGTGGATTTAACATGATATCAACTGGACGTCCATCTGGTAAATATGGCATATCTTCTTGCGGTAAGACAAGGGAAATAACACCTTTATTACCATGACGACCACTCATTTTGTCTCCTACTTGAATTTTACGTTTTTGAATAATATAAACACGAATGACTTTAAATACTCCAGCAGGAAGTTCATCGCTATTTTCTTTAGTATATACTTTTACATCATGAACAATTCCGCCAGCTCCATGTTCTACTTTTAGGGAAGTATCTCTTACTTCTCTTGTCTTTTCTCCAAAAATTGCATGTAATAATTTTTCTTCACTCGTTAATTCTTGAACACCTTTAGGAGTTACTTTTCCAACTAAAATGTCGCCTTCTTTTACTTCTGTACCAATTCTTACAATTCCTTCTGAATCTAAGTTACGTCTCGCTTCTTCTCCTACGTTTGGAATATCACGAGTAATTTCTTCTGGTCCTAATTTTGTATCACGACATTCAATGTCATAATGCTCTATATGAAGCGATGTATAAACATCATTTTTTACTAAATTTTCATTTAATATAACTGCGTCTTCATAGTTATAACCATTATAAGTCATGAAGGCTACAGTCATATTTTTACCTAACGCTAATTCTCCATTATCACAGCTTGGTCCATCCGCGATCACTTGACCCATATGAATGGTATCGCCTTTTTTTACTAAAGGGCGATGATTGAAACTTGATGAAGCATTGCTTCGTTCAAAGTTCGCTAAATAATAGGTGTCTTTTCCTTTGGCATTTTTTACAATAATTTTTTTCGCATCTGCATATTCTACTACTCCATCAGCTTTAGCAACTACACAAGAGCCAGAATATTTTGCTGCAATACATTCCACACCAGTTCCTACAATTGGTGCTTCTGCTTTTAATAAAGGTACTGCTTGACGTTGCATGTTAGAACCCATCAAAGTTCGGTTTGCATCATCATAATTTAAGAAAGGAATACAACTTGTTGTAATTGACACAACTTGACTTGGAGCTACGTCAACAAAGTCTACTTCTTCTCTTTTTACCATTACATTGTCGCCATTAATACGAACTAGTATTTCATCTTCTATAATACGACCATTATCATCAATTTTGACTGTTGCTTGTGAAATATAGTAATCCGCTTCTTCATCCGCTGTCATATAAACTACATCTTCTTTTTGAACAACTCCATCTTTTACACGACGATACGGAGACATAATAAATCCATATTCATTTATTTTAGCGTAACTCGCAAGAGATGTAATTAGTCCGATATTTTGTCCTTCTGGTGATTCAATTGGACAAATTCTACCATAGTGAGAAGCATTGACATCACGTACATCCATTCCTGCACGATCACGAGATAATCCACCTGGTCCTAAAGAAGATAAACGACGTTTATCTGTTAATTCTGCGATTGGGTTAATTTGGTCCATAAATTTAGATAACTGGCTACTTCCAAAGAATTCTTTTAATACAGCTGTAACAGGACGAATATTAATTAAAGATTTTGGAGTAACATCTTCGATTTCTTGGGTCGTCATTCGTTCACGAATTACTCGTTCCATACGAGCCATTCCAACTCGGAATTGATTTTGAATTAATTCTCCAACTTGTCTTACACGACGATTTCCTAAATGATCAATTTCATCCGTATTTCCAATTCCATCTTGAAGATTTAAGTAATAAGAAATAGCTGCATAAATATCTGGAATTGTTAATCTTCTCTCTTCAATATTTTGATCATTACCAATAATTTTAATTACTTTATCTTCGTTATCTTTGTTCAATACTTTAATCTCTTGAATGTTATCGTAATTATCTAATTCTTCATTAATTATTGTTTTATGAACTCCAAAGCCATTTTTTAAAACTGGTTTAATTTCTTCTAATACATCTTTGGTAATTAGGGTTCCTTTTTTAGCTATTACATTTTTTCCATCTTTGATATCTTCTGCTAGTATTTGATTTAATAAACGATCTGCTACATTTAATTTTTTATTAAATTTATAACGACCAACCTTGGCTAAATCATAACGGAAGCGGTCAAAGAATCTCGTTACTAATTGATTTTTAGAAGAATCTAAAGTAGCTGGTTCTCCTGGTCTTAATTTTTCATAAATTTCAATTAAAGCTTCATCACTATTTTTTGTACTATCTTTTTCAAATGTATTTTCAATATATTGATTTTCTCCAAAAACACTAATGATATCTTCATTGTTAGAAAGTCCTAATGCTCTTAAAAATGTTGTAACTGGAACTTTTCTTGTTCTATCGATTCGAACATACATGATATCTCTGGCATCTAACTCAAATTCCAACCAAGTTCCTTTATTCGGTATCATTTCTCCACTGATAATACGTCTTCCATTTTTATCAATTTCACGTTTAAAATAAACACTTGGAGAACGTACTAATTGAGAGACAATAACACGTTCTGCTCCATTAATAATAAATGTACCTGCATCGGTCATTAATGGCATGTCTCCTAAAAAAATTTCTTGTTCTTTTACTTCTCCTGTTTCATGAATAAAAACTCTTGCTTGAACCTTAAGCGGTGCGGCATAGTTTACCATTCTCTCTTTTGCTTCTTTGATTGAATATCTTGGTTCATCAAATGAATATTCACCAAAGTCAATGGTAACATTTCCAGTGAAACTTTCTACTGGAAATAGATCTTCAAATACTTCTTTAATTCCAACTTCTAAAAATTGATTGTATGATTTTTTTTGTATTTCCAGTAAGTCGGATAACTCCATTGTGTTTTTACTTTTTGAAAAACTTCTTCTCTCTCGATAATCCCCAAATTTTTTTAAAGTGTAAGCCACGATTTCACCCCATCTAATATAAATTTTTGTTTTCTATTTTTTGCGCAAAAAAATCAACACGTCACCAATTTATAATTCTAACAGTCTCAATTAATGATGTCAACTAAATTTTGCTCTTACTATATAAAATCCCTTGCTTTTTTCTAAGATTTCACATTCTCCATACTCTAAAACTTTTTTTATAATACTTTTTGCACCTTGGTCTTTTCTGATTACAAACCAAAGACTTCCTTCTTCTTTTAAGTGTTCTTTTGCATTCGTTAGAATATTTAAAACAACTTCTTTCCCTGCTCGAATCGGCGGATTGGTTATAATTAAATCAAATCTGCCTTCTATTTTTTCATAGGAATTTGATAAAATCGTTTTTCCTCTTATTTTGTTTTTGAGTCGATTTTGTTCCGCTAAATGAAGCGCTCTTTTATTTACATCACACATTACGACTTCACTATCTAATTTTTTTGCTAATACTACCCCTAAAAAACCATATCCACAGCCGACATCTAAAATCGTTAAATTATTTCTTGTTTCTGTGTTTAAAATCGTTTTAATTAAAAGTCTACTTCCATAATCAATTTTACTTTTAGAAAATACTCCATTATCACTTAAAAACGCAAAGCAATCGCTTTGTTCTTCATAAGAAATGACTCTCATTTCACTTTTTAATTCTAAATTATTTGTAAAATAATGTTCCAAGAAATCACCGTTCAATCTTTAAAAGAGATATATAGTTCAAATTTTAACAAAAAAAAAGATAGAAGTCAAATGTTATCGACTACTATTTTTATTCGTAGACATGTATTCTTCTAAATATCTGATATCGTAATTCGTAAAGAAAGAATATTGTTTTATTTTTTTTGATAAAAGCTTCATTTTTTCTTTATGGTTTTGAATCATACTGGAGTTCATTTTTGCTTTTGAATTCATAACATATCTAAATGTATTTTTTAATTGATTATTCCAGTGATTTAATTTCATTCTATTTCTTTGCTGAAAATAAAAGTATTCTTCAAAATATGGTTTATGATCAAATGATTGTTTCATTATTATTTGCATATAATTTGGATTTAATGCGGTAAAAATATCACTATTATCACTATCATTAATAAAACCTGATAATTCTAATGTATCAATTGAAAAACCACTTCCTACTTGTTCACATTTTACTTTTAATAAAGAAAATGGTAATTCAATTGTATCAAAAAGATAAGCAAGAAATTCTTTTAGTATTTTTTTCTTTTTTTTCTCTTTTTCTAATGTTTTAATAACAGTCAAAACAGCTAAGGCTTGATCGTAGTTAAATAACATTTTTATTTCGGCAATGATTTCTTCATCTTTTAAAAGAATAAAAGTTTTTTCTGTTTGATAAGATAAATGATTGTTTTCTAAATAAATCTCTTTTTTTCCAAAGTTAGTAACATAGCCATTATCTTGTTTTTCTCTTATTATCATTTTTAACATCTCCTTAAATCTATACTACATTTTTACTTTATCAATAAAAATTTTTTTCAATAGTGTAATAGTGTAATACTATAACACATTTTATAAAAAAAAAGAAGATAATTTATTCTTCTTCACTTTCTTTTTTTAATTTAATTAATACTTCTCTTGGTTTTGATCCATTTTGAGGACCAATGATTCCTCTTTCTTCTAATAAATCTACAATTCTTGCAGCACGATTATATCCTAAACGAAATCTTCTTTGTAATAGTGATGCGCTAATCTTTCCAGTTTGAGCTGCGAATTCTACAATTTCATTATATAAGGGATCATCGTATTCTTCTGGTTCACTATCTGCACCAGCCATATGGGTGTCGTTTAAATTGGTTGTTAGGGATTCATCATATTGCGCTTGTTGTTCTTTACACACATATTCTATAACTCTTCTAATTTCATCATCCGAAATAAAGCATCCTTGAATTCGAATTGGTGTATTTTCCCCCATTGGTTTGTAAAGCATATCTCCTTTTCCCAAAAGTTTTTCTCCTCCTGGCATATCAAGAATAGTCCTAGAATCAATTTGACTCGAAACCGCAAAGGAAATACGAGACGGAATATTGGCTTTTACTACTCCCGTTATAACATCTGTTGATGGTCTTTGGGTAGCTACAATTAAATGAATACCTGCCGCTCTGGCCATTTGAGTAATTCTCATAATAGAATCTTCTACTTCTTTGCTTGCAACCAGCATCAAATCAGCAAGTTCATCAATTACGACTAAGATATAATACATTTTTGGAATTGGTGCAGAAGGATTTTCTCTATTTTGCTCATCAACCCAATCGTTATAACTTCCAATATTTTTGACTCTTTTTTCAGCAAAAGTATCATATCTTTTTTCCATTTCAACAACAATTTTTTGTAATGCTAATGAGGCTTTTTTCGGGTCTGTTACCACCGGACATAATAAATGTGGCACTCCATTGTAATTTGATAATTCTACTTTTTTCGGATCCACTAACATGATTTTTATTTGATCAGGACGATACAGCATTAATAAGGATGCTAACATACTATTGACACATACTGATTTACCAGAACCAGTGGATCCTGCCACCAATAGATGAGGCATTTTAGAAAGATCTGCCGTTTGAGGTCGACCCATAATATCTTTTCCAAGAGCAACTAACATTTTGGCATTTTCTTGGGATTTCGGAACATTGGCTAAAATTTCTTTAATTTTTACAGCACTTATGACAGGATTTGGAATTTCTATTCCAATAGTACTTTTCCCTGGTATCGGTGCTTGAATTCGTACATCTTTTGCTGCCAAAGCTAAAGCAATTTCTTTATTAATCCCAACTATACGACTGACCTTGGTTCCAGAAGGCACCACTACTTCATATTGGGTAACACTAGGTCCCATGTGAACATCAACAACTCTTCCTTGTATTTGAAAATCTCTTAGAATTCGTTCTAGATTTTGTTTATTACTAATAATAAATTGATTGGAATTCACTTTTTTTGGTTTTTCTGGATTGTCTAATAGATTAATACTAGGTAAGGTATAATGATCATTTGCAAAACGAATGTTTCCTTCTCCATCATCCGATGTTATAGTATTAGGTGCCATTTTTTCTTCTCTTACTGGAGATTGTTCTATATTTTTATCATAATGCTTTATTTCTTCAATTGTCGTAAATACTTTCTTTTCTTCTTTTTCGGCTTCAAATTCTTGATCTTCCTCATATTCGTAATCATTTTCTACGATTTCTAATTTTGGATCTTTTTCTCGTTTTATATTTTTAAATGAATGGAAAAATTTTGATAAAATATTGCCAATATTCATATTAAACATTAAAATGAGTCCAAATATTGTTAAAAATCCTAAAACAATATAAACTCCTGGTGTACCAACTAAGGCTGTACTTAAAAATGCGAAAACGGCTCCTATGATTCCTCCACCAATTACAATCGAGGTTTGACCTGAAGTTGCTAAGGAATTTGAAGTTCCCATTGAATTAGCTCTAGCCATATAATTATCAATCGTAGCTCCAAAGATATCGCTTGCTTTTTCACAATTATTAATAAATGTTAAATGACTTAATATTAAAACAACAACAATAATAATGTATAAACCAATTAATTTTGCTCCTAAAAATGTTGGTAATTTTCGTTTTATTAACATATAAAATCCTAAGAAAAGTAAAAGAATTAAAATGGCTGGCCACCATTCTCCAAGTAAAAACATAGCAAATTTTTTTAAAATCGTTCCCACTGGACCAAATCCGAATCCAATTAGTCCAATTAAAATTAGAATTAATCCTGTTAATTCTACTGAATATGTAAAGCTTGACGCACTGTCTGCTTTTGATTTTTTCTTCTTTGCCATACTTTACCACCATAAATATTATATCTTATGCAACTTTTTTTTGCAAAGTCTTTTACCTTTTTTTGACGCAAAAAAAAGATATTATCCCTTTCAGTCACAATTCTTTTTTTCTTTGTTTGACATTTTTTAAATTCCAATTGCTAAGTCGATTTAAAAGTTTTTGCAGAAACATTTTTTTAAAATCGCTTGTTGTAAAGATTCTGTTCCATTTCCATGTGAAAGATTACACTACAATTAAACGATAATGACTCATATGAAACGAATAAGTTTTCATCAAAACATTTTGAATCAAAGGTATCTCCATAACAATAATACTACTTATTTTTCCACTTTCTTTCCCTAAAAGCGTTTTACATATTATTACCCCTTTTGAATTAAATTAAGGTTATATGCTAGCATATATTGCATATTTCATCAAATGAAAGCATTTCTAAAAATTAAATTGCTAAGACAATGCGGTATCCGTGAGCAAAGTCTGTACTAACACCAGCATGATGAAATGTAAATAAGCCAGCACCCGAGCCACTATTACACCCACCACTTCGTGTCATCCAAGAGGAAGGAGAATAAAGAAAATAAGCTTCGTCTTGATGCCAAGAACCAATCTGTCTTACTTCCAAGTTATAAGTTATATTATTAAAGGATCCCATTTCTCCGGTTGCATCTCCTAAAATTCTCCTGCTGTAATGTTTATCATCGGTTCCATAAAGATAGGTGTCATAATATTTCTTTTCAGGAAGTGAAATTCCAGTTGCACTTCCACTAGTATTACAATATGGTCCTGCAAATCCACTGGTGTAAGTCGCATCTCTTCCAGCACAAGGCGTTTGATTATCTGAATATAGCATGACTCCCATCATATATTCCCATGATCCTCCACTCATATCATAAATTCCAGAAATATTATTTGTTGTACTTGCTAAGTACCCTATTTCACTATTATATCGTTTCGTATACGTTCCATCTGTATTTATTGAGGTTCCTTCATACCGATTGCAATCTCGATTATCTCTTGTAAAGCCGCAGGTTGGTTCTGTTACACTACTGTATCCTGTAATATAATTACTATTATTATTAATTCTGACACTTGCTCTTGATCCATACATACTATGTTGAAGATAAGCTACTGCTCCCCATTCGGTATTCTTCATCATATGACTATCATATTCTCTTTTATAAT
>CAOJNP010000041.1 GCA_948439995.1 uncultured Erysipelotrichaceae bacterium
ACCAACTGAGCTAAACGCCCGTCTTTCGACATAATCAACTATATCAGAATAGTTTAATTATGTCAATATTGATTTCTAAATTTTATGAAAAAAGCGCAATGTTTATGCAATTTGTTCTTCTATGAAGTAAACTTGATACCAAACTAAAAATGTATAAATATTGTATATTTTACGTCCGTTGTTTTTTTTCTTTTTAAAATGATCTTCCAATAATTGATTGATTGTTTTTTTATCAAAAAATTCTTCAACAAACTCTTTTTCAAATATTTCTTTAACTTTTTCATAATATTTTTCTTCTAAAATCCATTTTGAAAAAGGTACTGGAAAACCTAATTTTCTTCTAGATGCCCATTCGTGTGGTATTTTTTCATTGGCAATATTCCGAAATAAATATTTTGTTTGTTTTTTATGTACTAAATATTTTGTTGGAATGGTTTTCGCGTATTGAAATACATTCACATCTAATAATGGTACTCTTAGTTCCAAAGAATTTGCCATTGTCATTTTATCAGCTTTTAATAAAATATCTTGAGGTAACCAATAATGCATGTCAATATACATTTTTTTCGTTAGTAAATTTTCTTTTTTTACTTTCTCATAAGTTGATTTTAATACTTCATGAATGGTTTCTTCATTTCTTAATTCATTTGCTAATATTTCATTTGCTTCCCATTCTTCCATTAATGTTCCATGGCCAATATATCGCTCATCAAACGGTAATCCATATTGTATTAATGTATTTTGTCCCGGAAAATGTGGAAAAATTTTAACAAACTTTCGAATTATAGATCGAAAAAATAAAGGAATTTTACTATAAATTTTTAAGATTGTAGGTTCATAATATTCATTGTAACCTCCAAACATTTCATCTGAGCCTTCCCCTGATAATACCACTTTTACTTGTTCACTAGCTAGTTTCGATAAATAATAAAGTGGTACAGCGGATAAATTTGCTTCAGGTTCATCTGTATGATATTGAACTTTCCAAATCGCATCAAAAAATTCATCTGCTGTAATTAATTTTCTTGTATTATTTATTTGTAATAAGTTAGATAATTCTTTGGCATACAAAGATTCATCAAAACCTTGATAATCAAATCCTACTGAAAATGTCTTATCTGGTTTTGCAACACTTACGACATAAGAAGAATCTACTCCACCAGATAAATAAGATCCAACCTCAACATCACTTGTAGTTTGATGATATGCAATTGATTTTTCTAAAATATTTTTTAATTCTCTTTTTGTTTGTTCAAAACTTCGTTTCGATTCTTTTGGGTAATCAATATGAAAATATTGTTTTATGTTTAATTTATTATTTTCATATTCAAAATAATGGCCAGGTTTCAATTTAAATACATTTTGAAAGAATGTTTCCTCATAGATCGAATATTGAAAAATTAAAAACATTTTCAACGCTTTTTTATTCACTTGTTTTAAAAAATTCGGATGCCCTAAAAAAGCTTTGATTTCAGAAGCAAAGAAAAACTCATCTTCTTTTTGATAATAGTAAAGTGGTTTAATTCCAAAATGGTCTCTAGCTCCAACTATTTTTCCTGCTTTTTGATCATAAATCACAAAAGCAAACATTCCAATCAAGCGTTTTAAAAGTTTTTCAATTCCCCATTCTTCATATCCATGGATTAGTACTTCGGTATCACAATTGGTCGTAAACTTATGTTTTTTTTGTTCTAATTCTTTTTTTAATTCTTGAAAATTGTATATTTCACCATTGAATATGATAACAATCGTTTTATCTTCATTATACATAGGTTGAGTTCCACCTTCTAAATCCACAATAGATAGTCTTCGATGGGCTAAAGCTACTTTATCATCGATAAAAAAGCCTTCTCCATCTGGTCCTCTATGTATAATTCGATCACTCATATTTTTTATGATTGTTTGCTTGTCTGTTTTTTTACCATTACTTACAAATCCCACAATTCCACACATTTTAAGACCTCCAGTAACTATTTTTATATTCTATAGTATAATGATATAATCGTTTGCGAATCATTAAAAAGCGTTTCCAATTTTTATCCTTTTTATAAATCATAGGAAAAACTACTTTTTTCTGTTTCCATAAATAAAGAGCTTCTTTTTGAAATGCTGGATTTTCAATGTATTTTTTTATTATTTTTTTAGGGACAAAACTTAGAAGAATTTCTTCTGTTAAAACTTGTTTTGGAATATCAATTTTATAGATTAAATCGTCTACTAAAATTTTTACTAAATTGGCACCCAAAGCACTAATGTAATAACTACATCTACCTTGTCGTGCATTAATTTCTAAGACTTTAAATCGTTTGGTTTTTTGATCGTATTTCATATCAAATTCTGCAAAACCACGATAAGAGATTCCTTCCATAAAATTTTCTATCTTTTTTTTCATTTCTTCCGTATTTCCTTCAAATGTATTAAATCCATTGATTAAAACTGCAGCATTTCCAACCATGGATTTACTTCGTTCTTGAAGACCTATCTGTGCAAACGATAATACTTTTACTTTTCCATTTAGATCGACATAAACAACAGCATCAAAAAGATAAGAATCGTCTCCCGAAATGTATTCTTGAATAATTAATTTATCTTCATATCCCGCATTTTTGATTTTTTCTATCGTATTTTCTAATTCTTCTTGATTTTCTATTTTATAGATTTTATTTTTTCCTTCAAAGTTTAAATGATTGTAAGAAATCACATTTGCAGGCTTTACAATAATTGGAAATGTTAAAGTACTTGGAAGAATAGTGTTTTTTGTACAATCAAAATAGAAAGTATCTGGAAAGTCTAATCCTCTATTTTTATAAGTTTTGTAAAAGTTTTCTTTGTTGGTTAAATTTTTTAATATATCAATTGGTGGTTCGGAAAATACTAAATTGGATTCTAAAATTTTTTTATTGTTCATTAAAAACTCAGAATAGGTTTCATTGGTACTAATTGTTAATACTTTTTTTTCTTTTCTTTTTTTAGCAAATGAATTTATGATTTCAACAAATCTTTTTTCATTCCATAAATCGGATTCATATTGAATTTTTAATATATTAGAAAACTTTGTAAATGCTAAACGATCTTTTCCAATTAAATAAGCTTTCTTGTGATAAGCTTCATGAGCACATCTGGCCATATAATATGCATTGGCATCGCTTCCTAATATGAGGATATCAAATTCCATTTTATCTCTCCTTTAATAATTTATTTCTTCTTCCTCACCATTTGTAATATGGATTCTTGGTACCCTATTTTGGATTTGATTAAATAAATGATAAGCATTGGTATCCAATTTGCTTGTCACTTCAGAAATTGGAATTTGACTTCCAAATATTTCTACTTCCATCCCTTTTTTGATACTTTTATCAACCAAAACAGAAATCATATCCATCGTATCGGCTACAATTGGATAAGTATTGTTATGAATTATAACTGATTCAAATTTTTTACTCACTCCATCTGCATATCCGATCGGAATCGTAGCTAAATAACTATCTTCTTCTATTTTAAAAGATGCATTGTATCCTACCAATTCGTCTTTTAACACTTCTCGAATACTCATCACAGTAGAATATAATGAAAATGCCGTTTTTAAATTTAATTCATTTTCTGTCATTGTCTCACTAATTTGTAATTTTTTTTGAATATGATGCTTTTTAGATTCCCGTAATTTTTCTTTTAATGTTGTGGGATTTTTTTTACTTTGAGAAAATCCATACATAATAATTCCTAAACGAATTCCATTACAAAATTCTATTTTAGGATGATTTACCAGTGTTAAACTTCTTCCCATGTGAATTATGGGAATTTCACTTAAGTTTATATTTTTAGTTAATTCTTGAAAACATTCTAATTGTTTATCCCATTGTTTATCGGTAATTCCAGAAGTAGCAAAATGACTATAAATTCCTTCTAATTGAAGTTTTGGATTTTCATAAATAATTTTTTGGGCTTGTTCTAATTCTTTTCTTTTTTTAAATCCTAAACGATTCATACCAGTATCTAATTTTAAATGAATTTTAAGCGGATATGAAAATTTCATTTGATCTAATATTTTGATATCTTCTAATGTTTCAATGGTGATAGCTATATTGTTATGAATACAATCATAAACATAATCTAAATCAATCGGTTCTAAAATTAAAATTGGCGTATCTGTATTATATTCTCTTAAATTTATTGCTTCTTCTAAAGAAGAAACTGCAAAATAATTAATTCCTCCTTCTTTTAGTGCGTTTACAATCTTTATTCCATGATGGTAAGCATTGTTTTTTACTACTCCAATATAATATTTGTAATCTGGATATTTTTCTTTAATCTCCTTTATATTATCCGTTAATATATTATGATTAATTTTTGCATAAGTCTTTCGATACATCTTTTTATCACCTGTATTTTTATTATAACAAAGTTTTCTTAAAAAATGAAAATTTGTATCATATTTCTTTTATCACCTTATTTCTTTTTCCTCTTTCTTTTTCTTTTTTTCTCTAATTTGGGAAATTGGTTATTTGACACCTTTTTGATTTATGCTATGATCTTTTTATGACTTTAGATTTTTACCAACAAAAAGCTGCTTATCAAAACGAATTTTATTCTATTATCATTGCAGGAGCGGGTACCGGTAAAACTTATACACTCCTAGGCAGAATTGAATATTTAATCCAACATCAAAATTTAAAACCCGAAGAAATTGTTGTGATCTCTTATACGAATGAAACGGTTCGAGATTTTAAAGAAAAACTCTTAAAAGAACTCGGTTACACGATATCAGTATTTACGTTTCATAAATTTGCATTGTCTATTTTAGAGTCTCTTTCTTATTCCTTTTCACTCGCAAAGGAAGATGAATTAGAGTTTTTGGTTCAAGAATTTTTACATTCTTATTGTGTACACAATTCTTCTTTGAAGAAATTGATTTTAGGTTCTTTTTCTTTTCTTGGAAAGTATGGTATTGGAAGCTATCAAAAATTAATGGATCATTCCCGTTTCATAAATTTTCAAAAAGAGATTATTATGTTTATTCATTTATGGAGAGCAAAAGGATTTTCTACAAATAATTTATTTGATCTTATTCACAATAGTCACGGTAAAACGAAATCATTTTTTCAAATTATTTTTATTCTTTTAGAATGTTATTCTCATGAAAAAAAGAGTCAATGTTTATTCGATTTTGATGATTTAATTCTTGTTGCAACAAAGAATTTAAAGAAAATAGATTCATTCTGTTTTCGTCATATTTTAATTGATGAATTTCAAGATAGTTCTTATTTAAGAATTAAATTTTTACAAGAAATGGTTGATCAATTTTCACTTTCTTTTACAGTGGTAGGAGATGATTGTCAATCTATTTACGGATTTAGTGGAACCGAAAATTATTGTTTTTCTCTTTTAACAGATTTTTTCCCTTCTATCAAAACTTTTTATTTAAAAAATACTTATCGTAATAGTCAAGAATTAATTCAAGTAGCGAATCAATTTATCTTGAAAAACCCAATTCAGATTCGTAAAGAGATTTTCTCTTCCAATCATTTGGAAAAACCAATTGAGGTATTATATTACATTCATAAGAGTAAAATTTATGCTATGTTAAAGTATATTATTTGTAAAGAAAAAAGTACTCATTTGTTATTTTTAGGAAGAAATTCTTTTGATTGGAAATATTATTTTAAAAAAAATGAGATTCAATGGATTAATCAAAAAGAATTTACTTTAATTTTTTTTCCTAATCAGATCTTTACCTATTTAACAGTTCATCAATCCAAAGGATTGGAATATGATATTGTAATTCTTCTTCATTTAGAAAATTCTATTTATGGATTTCCTAATCAAATTCCTTTATCTAAACCTTTTCAAAAAATCTTAACAAAAGAAAAAATTGCTTATGAAGAAGAAAGAAGACTTTTTTACGTCGCCCTCACTAGAACAAAAACAAGAATTTATTTGATTACTCCTTATTTTAATTCTTCTATATTTGTAAAAGAAATTTTAAAAGATAATAAAGAGAAAATGAAAGTAACTTTTTTTTATTAAAATAGATTGACCTCTTTGCAATAATAGTTTATAATTGAAAATGTCTAATGGATTAGACATGGTGCCTTGCCCAAGTGGCGGAATAGGTAGACGCACAGGACTTAAAATCCTGCGGGTGTTAAAGCCCGTGCCGGTTCAAGTCCGGCCTTGGGCACCAGATTGATAGGAAACTCGAACTTTTATGATTCGAGTTTTAATATGTTTGTAAATATGTTATATTAACTATCAATTTCTAAAGTGAACTATGTCAATTTAGAAAACACACTTGTATAATACTTTAGTCATTATACATAAGTAGTAGTAATAAGAACGGAGTCAATAATTTGGGTATGGTAATAACTAAATTTAATTTTTATTTGTATCGATTAAAAGCGACTTATCAGGCGTCTAAAATTGAAGAATCTTTTAAAAAATCTCTTATTGTCTTATACAATCATTTACTACATACGTATGACGAAAGTTTACATTATAAATTAAAAGAATTATATCGAAAACATATCCATGACTTACCAAATGACATAAACTATGCAATGGTTTATCTAGTTCTTATAGATATGATAGGCGCTGAAAAACTAAACGATATTAATTTTGAAGTCATTAAGGAAATCATTGAAGCTTTTATCAAAGCAAAAGTTAATCCTTATAATTTTAATTATTATTTGAGTCTTTTTTTAGATGATGAAATTCTTGATAAACTAGAGGACTTATCGTGTCTGTCTAGTGAACCTTTAAGTGATTATTTAATAAAATTAATCAACTTTTACAGTCCACAAGCTGTTGAATATTATTATATAAAAGTTCATATTTTAAAATTTCTATGCAAATTAGTTGGCCAACCTTTTAGTCCAATTTTAAAAAGACACTTTACTATTTTAGGAATAAAAAAACAATTAAGTATAGAAATTTCTTCAATGTCTTGCACTTCTGAAGAGCAAAATGTGTTAACCTTACTCGATACTATAAATGTTTCATTTAGTCGCGAAAAACAGGATGAACTTATTGAGAAGCTTAAAATCATTGAAATAGAATTTGATATTCAAAAAGAGGAGGCTATCCATTTAATGCTAAAAGCAATTAGCCAATATTATAATTGTCATGCGCTTCATACTAATAAATTATTGAAAATTTCCAGAAGGGAATAATCGTGAAGCAAACAATTATAGTTACTACTACAATGGGATTAGATTATTAGAAACGAAAAGTTTGTTAGAAATAATAAAGCAACTTGTCAAAAGTCATATTTATATTGAAATTTCAATTATACCCTTTTTATAATTAAATTTTGCTCTAAAAAAATTAAAAGGATCAAAGCTTTTCGAATTAAAAAAAGAATTTCTCTATGATTTTTAAAAATATTCATTTTTTTTAATTGAAAACATAATATTTTTTAATGAGAAAATTATTTTAAATGTCGAAACCACATATATATATTTATTTTTATTGACAGAGAATTTTTTTTCATGATATAATTAGCATATCGTTATTTAAGAAAGCGATATTTTGGAGGAATACCCAAGTCCGGTTGAAGGGATCGGTCTTGAAAACCGACAGGTCGTG
>CAOJNP010000042.1 GCA_948439995.1 uncultured Erysipelotrichaceae bacterium
ATATTGTGGAAAATTTCTTACAAAAGATATCATATTCATAGCCATTTCTTCAATCGAATTTCCACTTACTAGTGCAACTTGCGTTCCACTAATTAATCCAGTATACATACTTGTAACTAAGCCCAATCCTATTTGAGATGGAACCATTTTCATCATTACATTATGACTACCTAAGGGATAATCAGTATACATCACCTTTTGGGCTGCTGCATTAATACTATTATCCGTATGATTAATTGGTTTTGATGGACCAGTAGTACCACTACTATTTATAATTACAGTTACTCTGTTTTGGTCAAATGCTATGGGCTGTATATTTTTTTTACTTTCTATCTGACATAATGTATTGAAATCTGTATAACTTTTACTATTACATTTTCTTTCAGTATTAGCAACAATAACTGGAATGTTTTTCTGATTAACTATTTGCTCTAATGGTAGCATTGATTCATCTACAACAAGCAGATCATAGTTTGCTTTATTTAAACTTTCTAAGATTTCTTTTGGGTCTTTAAAAGCGTCAAACCATCTACTAGTCGCTCCTATATTATTTAATGCTAATAGAAAAACTGGGTCTTCTATGGAACTATTTAAAAATAATCCTACTCTTGATTTTTCATTAATCCCTATTTCTACTAAAGCACTGCTAGTTCTATCTATCAATTCTAATAGGTCGCCATATGTATATTTTTTTTGGTTTTTTTGTACAAATATTGCTATTTCGTTTAAATGTTTTAATGCATAGTTTCTAAACGTGTTATATAATGTGTCAAATATGTTAAAATTAGCTTCTTTTCGTATAGGACAATTTTTTAGCCATGGTTTATCTTTATATATATTCCCTGTTAAAGGTCCTTGTATTTCTCCAAGATAAAATTTTCTTAAATATAAATCTCGTTCAAGAATATTATTTCTTTCCATATTTTGTCATCTCTTTTCCTTTTTAGTATATTATTTTCTTCATACTCATACAACTATAATTTTTCTTTTTGTATCATTTATGTTACAATTATTTAAAGGAGTGCTTTTATGGATTATGATCTTAATTACATTGAAACTTCATATGATGCAGATGAGTTAAATAAAATATTTATTAAAGATTTTATTCATTTTCGTAAAGAAAATAATTTAACACAAGATTTATTTTCTAAGTATTCTGGAGTTTCTAGAACCAAAATTGCTCGTATTGAATGTGGGATTTGTTCACCAACCATCTTAAGTTTGCTTCAAATTTTAGGACCCATTGGATATACAATTAAAATTGAAAAAGTAAAAGAAAAAAAGAATTTATAAAAAAAAGTGTTTACTTTGTTTCGTAAACACTTGCTTTCTTTTTGTCTCTTCCAAGTCTTTCATATTTTACATATCCATCAATTTTTGCAAATAATGTATGATCTTTTCCTAATCCTACATTAGTACCTGGATATATTTTTGTTCCTCTTTGACGATATATAATTGCTCCTGCACTTACATGTTCTCCATCACTTGCTTTGGCTCCTAAACGACGTCCTCTTGAATCACGTCCGTTTTGTGTAGAAGTTTGTGCTTTTTTATGTGCGAATAATTGTAAGTTTAACTCCATTTTTAACATGATTTTTCCTCGCTTTCTACCTGAATATTCTTTGGATAATCTTGTTCTAGTTCTTTCAATAAAGATATCATATTATTTAAAAGTTTTTTTGTAATTTCATCTTTACTATTTACATTGATTTGAAACTCATCTTTTTTTTGATGATATTGTATTGCATCTTCCTTAATACTCAAAATTCCATTCACAGTAGTTGTTAAAATAGAAGATACGCCTGCACAGACTATATCTTTTCCATAATCATCAAAACAAGCATGTCCTTTTAAATTGATTTCTTGAACGAAATTATCTTTTGTTTTTACCAATACGTGAATCATATTATTTCACTTCAATTTTTTTAACAGTTAATTTTGTATATGGTTGTCTATGTCCTTGTTTTTTACGATATTTTTTCTTTGGACGATATTTAAAAACAATAATTTTCTTTTGACGTCCATGACGTTCTACATTACACACCACTTTTGCTCCATTTACATATGGAGTTCCAGAAACACCATTTGCAAATAACACTGTATCAAAAGAAACTTCAGTTCCAACTTCATTTGGAAGTTTTTCCACATAAATTGTGTCACCTTCTGAAACATAATATTGTTTTCCACCTGTTACAAAGATTGCTTTCATTTCATACCTCCTTATCATTTTTTAAGACGCGCCGAAGAAAGGTAACCTTAAGTTTTTTTAAAACCCATTTCGAGCGGTTTTTAAAAGCATCATGTCTTTTAAAACATAGTTAGTTTATCAAACATTTTTTATTCTGTCAATTTTCCTTATCTAATCCTTTTACTCAAACTCTTTTTCGACATTTTGTATTATAGCATTATTTTTGCATCTTTCAAGTTTTATTAGAGTAGTATTCTTTTAAATATTCTTTTTCATGAATGAATCGGTCTTTTTTCCAGAAAAAATGGAGTGTATCTTTTTTTAATTCTTTGATATCTAAAATATTGTGACTTTTTATTTTTTCATAGGGAAGGTCATATAAATACCGCTCTAAATAAAATTTATTTTGATAATGTTTTCGTTTTTGATATGCTTCATAAATTTTTTGTATTAAAAAAATAAGAATCATATAATTATTTAAACTTTTGAACGAGTGAAATGTTAGAAATCCAAACAATGCAATCACGGAAAAGATTAAATATATAAAATAAGCTTTTTGATAAGGAAAAAAATATTCAAACATAGAATGAATGATGATACTTCCATCTAATGGAGTTAACGGTAATAAATTAAAAATAAGAATGATTTTGTTATAGTTTTGAAATAAGTTATATGTGTGATCTAAAATCCAGCCTTTTTTATAAACTAGAAAAATGATCAAAAATAATAAAATTTGAAATAATGCACCTCCTAAAGCGATGATTATTTCTTTTTTTAAAGGTGTATTAATTAATTTTTCAACTCTAGTAAGACCTCCAAAGGGATAAATTTCTACATTTAAAATAGTATAATGAAAATGATGAATAAAAAAGAAATGTCCTAATTCATGAAAAATGACGATTCCAAATATAATTAAAATGTTTTTAAAATATCCAGAGCAGAAAGAAAGAAAAAGTAATCCATAAGTCAAAGGATGAATTTTAAATTTGTTTTTTATATTCTTCATAATTTAAATATTGACCATCTTTTTGAATGACAAAATAAATATTATCTTCTTTGGCACTTCCAAGTAAAGCGTTTTTTTCAACGTAATCATATAAACTATAATTAACATTTTCAATGTTTCCATACCAAATATCTACTCCATCAATTCCTTGAACAATTGCAACATTTCCATAATTTTCTTTTTCTCCTAAAAAAACAAGAATACCACTATTTAATGCTGATATTGTATTTCCTTTTGCTGTTTTACAAATTACTCCATTTTCATATTTTTCAATTGATTCAAATTCACCCACTGTTTTATTTACTGGTATATTTGGTGGATTAATATCAATTGGCAATACACTTCCAAAATATTTTTCGTACCATTCGTTAATACTTGTAAATGATAACGTTGTCTCAAATACCACTTTTTTATACTTTTCTAAGTTATTTTGAGATAAATTGATATAAATTGCACTTGTTAAGACAAAAATAGCAGCAATTAAGACACGAGTGAATGTTTTTGTGATTTTATTATCTTCATTGATTTTCTTTTTTGTTTTTTGATTTAGTATATTATTTTCATGTTTCTTTTTTAATCTTTGTTTTTGTAGTTCTAGTTCATCCATTTTATCACCCATAAAAGTTTATGAATGATATTTGTGTTTTATGAAACAGAATAGAAAAAAGTTAGATATGAAATAAGTATTTAAAATATTGATATTCCAGATCGATTGCAAGTTATTGTGCTGACTGATATTGAATAATAAGAAAAAAAATAGAAAGATAATCAGAAATTTTAAATAATCATTTCTTTTTTTTCTTGATAAAAAAATTGATAATATTTTTAACATGCAGCAGATCAGAAAAAAAATGAATTTGGTAGAATATAAAATCCAATCAAAGAAAATAGAAACAGTTAAAATTGAAAGCCAGGAAACTTTTTTTTCTGTTACAAATCCCAATAAGAAAAAGCAAGGAATTATTTCAGTGTTATTGAAGAAAAAAGCATCTAATAAAAGCCAAGTACTCATTTTATTATCTCCTTTTTTAAAATAGAAACATAATTTATTTGCTCGATATCTATTGCTCTTTTTACTTTCATTCTTTGAATGGTTCCTAATTCACTTAATTCAATTTTATCGACTGTGCCAATTAAAATATTGCCAGGTATTTCCGTTAAACCAGAAGTTTTTACTTCTGCTCCTTCTTCTACCAAAATATTTTTACTGAAATCTTCAATCCAACATTCTTTTTCTTTATTTGTTTTTAAAATTCCATAAGCATCATTTACTTTTACTGATAAATTCGTAGAACTATTTGTTAATAATTTTACAATACTGGAATGACTTTGGACTTCATCTATGATTCCAATTAAATATTTTCCATCCATAACTGGGGCATTTTTGGATAATCCTTCTTCTTTTCCCTTTAATATGGTTATAGTATCAAAAAAATGAGTTGGATCTCGATATATTACTTTGGAATATTCTATTTTCTCTTCTGGAATGGTAATTTGAAATTTTTGTTGCATTTCTTCTAATTCTTGTTTTAAATTTTGATTTATTACATCATTTGTTTCTAAATTTATATTTGTATTTAATATTTGGATCCAAAATACTTCTAAGGAACCTCGAAATAGATAGCAGAAAACGAAAAAGAAAAAAATGCTGATATTTCTGATTTCCTTCATTTATATCACCATTTTTATTGTTCTCAAAAACTTAAAAATTATTTCATAATATGATCATAGAAACTATAATAATTTTTGTGGCCAATGATCAAATGCTCCATTAATGGAATTTGTAATAACTTTCCTGCATTTATCATTCTTCTAGTGAATAAAAAATCTTCTTTACTGGGAGTAGAATCCCCACTAGGATGATTATGAATTATAGCCAGTTTTACTGCAGAATGTTTAATTGCTTCTTTATAGATATCTCTTGGATGAACAATACTTTGATTGGCACTTCCAATAAAAATTGTAGAAAAAGTTATGACTTCATTTTTATTATTTAAAAAAACAGCTAAGAGATGTTCTTGAGTTAGTCGTTCCATTTTGTTTTTAAACATTTCATATAAATCTTTGGTTGTTTTAATTTTTTTGCCTTTTATTAAATTGGTTTCATTAACACGAATCCCAAGTTCTACAGCACATAAAAGAGTAATTGCTTTTACTTCACCTATTCCTTTAATCTTAGATAAAGTTTCTAGTGAAGTATTTGCAATTTCTTTTAATTCACCCATTTCTTTTAAAATATATGTAGCTAAATCTCGAACTGACATTTCTTTGGTACCTGTTCTTAATAAAATAGCAATTAAGTCTGCATCACTTAATTTTTCAAAACCACTTTCTTTAAATTTTTCTCTTGGTCTTTCACGCAAAGGAATATCTTTAATTCGAAAATTCATAAAATTTCTCCAGCTAATTTTTTAAGCATTTCTTGATTTACTTTTCCAAATATTTGCATATTTTCTTTATCAATATTACTTTCATATAAACTTATTTCTTTATAAAATTGATTGGTTACTTCTACACTTTTCGGATATACATTCATATTTTGATTTAAAAAATAACTTTCTAATAATGTTTCACAAGTTTTATCTTTGGCTACTCCAACATAGACTCGATAATAATCTCCATCTAAAACTGAAATTGCTCCTGGATATAAAGCACTGACTTGATCGGCATTTTCTTTTGATTTATAAACTCCGATTTGATAAGCAGTTACCATATTTTTTTCATCAAATACAGCAAATTTTTCTTGTAAATAATAAATAGTTATACCAGATAAAACAGCTCCTGTTATCATAGAAGCAAGAATGGTACGCATTGTTTTTTTCATTTTATCACCAATTATGATATATCATTTTTTTGATTCATTATTTGTCACAATGAGTCGATTAACTTTTGAAAGAACTCCTTGTTCTTTTCGTTTCTTTTTTGTATAATACATATTAAGAGTAAGAATTTGGAGTTGATCTTGTGTTAAGAGAATATGATTATGATAATATGCCAATTGTAGATATCGTAAATGATATGATTTTGGATGCGGCAAAAAGAAAAGCAAGTGATATTCATTTTGATCAAACACCAGAAGATTTAATGGTACGTGTACGAATCGATGGAGAATTATATGATTATGCTAAAGTTCCTGAAGCGGTAAAGAAAAATTTAATTACTCGTATTAAAATCATTTCAGGAATGAACATCACAGAATCACGATTACCACAAGATGGTGCAATTAAAAGTAATATCAATCAGATTAGTTTGGATTTACGTGTTTCTTCTTTACCTACTGTTTATGGAGAAAAAATTGTAATTCGTATTTTAGATTATTCTATGAGTTTAAGTGGTTTAGAAAGTTTAGGATTTTCGAAGAAAAATTTCGAAAAGGTACAAAAAATTATTACCAAACCAAATGGAATTGTTTTGGTAACAGGTGCTACTGGTACTGGTAAATCTACTACTGTTTATACAATTCTTCAAAAACTAAATACAGCAAGTAGAAATTTAATCACTGTAGAGGATCCCGTAGAAATGAAACTGGCTGGTGTAAATCAAGTAGAAACAATGAGTGAAATTGGTCTTACGTTTGCAAATGCACTTAGAAGTATTTTAAGACAAGATCCAGATGTTATTATGATTGGAGAAATTCGTGATAATGAAACAGCTCGTATTGCAGTTCGTGCTTCTATTACTGGACATTTGGTTCTCTCAACTATTCATACCAATAATTCATTAAATACTATTGAACGTTTAGTAGATATGGATGTAGAACGTTATCTACTTGGGGGTGCACTAGAAGGAATTATTTCTCAAAGACTTTGTAAAAAGTTATGTCCAAAATGTCGAAGTACCAGAAAAACAACGCCTTATGAGCAAAAAGTATTTCAAAGTGCTCTTCATATGGATGTCACTGATATTTATACTCCAGTTGGTTGTAATTCTTGCTATCAGGGTTATTTAGGACGTATTGCACTTCATGAAGTATTAGTAATTAATCAAAATATAAGAGATGCGATTGTAAATAATATGAAGAAAGAAGATTTGAGAAATCTCATTTATAATCAAGATGGTATGACTTCTATTTTACAAGATGGCTTATTGAAAGTAATGGATGGTTTAACAAGTTTTGAAGAAGTTCTTCGAATTATTGATATTGATGATGATTTGGGTGAAAATGATAGCGAAATTAAAAATGCCTTAATTGGAAAAAATCAAACGATAACAAATGTTTCTCAAAAAAATACAATGGATTCTTTGGATTCCATATAACACAAAAAAAGCGATTATTTCGCTTTTTTCCTAAATTGAAAAGTGAACCGCACCACCAAGGGTGTGGTTTTTTGATA
>CAOJNP010000043.1 GCA_948439995.1 uncultured Erysipelotrichaceae bacterium
TTTATATTTGTTAAACTTATATTAAATGGTGCGGTTGAGATTTCAATTAAAAAAACAGCTTATCTATGCTGTTTTTTATATTTTTTGAATCTTTAAAAATATTAACTTAATTAGTTAATCACTATCTTTTTTTAGTTCTTGTAATTTTTCATTTATCCAAATAGGTAACATTTTTTTTAAACTTTCAAAATTTTGATGTAATTTATTTTCTTTTCTTAAAGTAAAATCCATATTTTTAATTGATAATTTTAGTTTTTTATTTTTATGATCTACATTTAAAATTTTACAAGGAATTACTTCTCCTATTTTCGCGTATTCATTTAAATCTTTTACGAATTTATCTGATACTTCTGAAATATGAATCATTCCTGAATAAGTGTTTTCAAAATTAACAAAAATTCCATAAGTTTCCATTCCACTGACAGTTCCTTTGATTATTTTACCTGGCGTTAAGTCATCGTTCATATTTTCCACCTACCTTATTATATCATAAAAATCTTTACTTGAATCAGAATTCATTTTATAATCAAAAAAGGTGATCATATGAATCAAGAAAATTCAATTAAAAAACAAATAAAAGAAAAATTAGAAGAAATACGTCCTTTTTTAAATATGGAAGGTGGAGATATTACATTTATTAAATATGAAGATCATTGTGTTTATGTAAAATTATTAGGAGCTTGTGCACATTGCATTGGCCAAGATGAAACTTTAAAAGAAGGTGTATTATCGTTACTTCAAGAAATTAGTCCAGAAATTGAAGATGTGATTAATGTTCTTTTATGATCTATTTTTTTCTATGATCCATTCTATTTTTTCGATGGGAGCTATTTTTACAATCTCATAATAAACTTTATTTAGAAATTCCTCATATTTAGAGGCTTTTTTTATAAATGGAATTAATTTTTCTTCTTCAATTTCTTTATTCATGACTTGTTCATAAATATCAAAATAGTAAGATGGATATAAAAGTCTGGCATAAAACATTTCATAATCAAAAAGAGTATAGTTTTTCATACTTAAAAAGGCTTTTAATTCAATCCAAGCATCTTCCTCATTGACAAAAAATGCTGATTTAATATATTCTGCAATATCTCTTATGTTTATATCAAAAACAAATGTGAGAGGATTTAAATACTCTTCTGCTGGATTTGGAAAATGGATTCTTTTATGGCATAGCGTAATATTTGGTACATTAGAAGGATTCTTTTTTAAAGTATTGTTGACATAACTTATTGCATTTTCTGCTAAACCTACATAATAAGTAAAACTATTTAAAATAATCTTTTTTTCTTTTCCTAATTCATGAACTTGATATTCGAAATAATCTATTTTTTTACTCCATAATTCCCCCCAAAGATTACGATATAATTTACTTTTCGTTTGGCTTAGATGAAGACCATTACTAAATGGAATGATATCTAAAATATTAAATTCTTTTTGATTGTTTTCTTCTAATTTCAATAAAATATAAGAATGATCGTTCATATTACTAACTAGTTTTCCTTCTCGATTTAATATAAAAGTATGCACTGGATAATTCATTCTTTTCAATTCTTCACAGATTTGATAGATATCTTCTAATTCTTCACTACTTCTTTGAAAAGGGCTGAGCATAAAATTTTGTTTTTCCACAGAAAAATAATAAATTTCTTGTTTTTCTATTAGATTTTGACATTCTATATTATAATGAAATTGGATCATATTTTCCATAAGTATCACTATTCTATCATATGAAAAAAAGTTTAAGATTATTTCTTAAACTTATGCAACTTCTTTTTGTAGGGTTCTAGTAGAATCATTTATTGAGTTACTACTCATTTCATTCATAATTTGGTTTTGCCTTTCTTGGTGAATTGACATAATTTTAGCAGCTGCTTGTGTATCTTTTAATACTTCACGAGACTTTTCTAAATTTTGATTTACTTCATCTTCCAACATTTTTATTTTTTTTTTATAATTATTTAAATCAGAAATAACTTGATTCAATCGATTTTTAATTTCTTTTAATTCTGGATCCATTTCGTCATCGATTATAAAATTATTTAACATATCATTATCTTGCACTAATTTTATAGATTCTGTATCATTGGTTCCTTCTTCTTCTGGAGTTTCCATAATTGGAGTCGGAATTGAAAAGACATCTTCTAGGTTATTAGAAACTGTTTCTACTGGGTTTTCTTCAGGAATTTCTGGTTCCATTGGATCAACAATTGCACTTTCCAATACCATAGGCTGTGAAGCAGATAGAATTGGAGTTTCGATTGCTGGTATATTTTCGACAGCTGGTATTGGCTCTTCTGTTATACTATTCATAATATTCACTTCTGGAGTTTCTATATTTGGAGTAATAATAGAAGGATCAATTGTATTTAAAGGACTCACTTCAACTGGTGCTGGAGTTTCCATTGCTTGAAGAGGCGTGATGTCTTCTATTTTTGGTTGTACAATTGGTGCTACTTCAGATATATTTGGCATTTCAACTACTGGTTTATAATTGTTCACAAAGAAATTTTTTAACGAAGTAATGTTATTTTCTTTTACAGCAATCTGCTTTCCTTTTTTATCTTCTGGAACGGATACTTCCGTTTTTTTCATTAGTATTAATTTTGCCATTATATCACACCTGCCACTTCTGTATTACCATTAATAATATCAATGATTGTTTTTTTTACTTCATTCCATGCGGCTTCATCGTGTATTGGTTGAAACATTCCATTTTGTTCCCAAAAAAATTCTAATACATAATTGGATCCATTTAAGACTCCAGTATCGATTGCCATAATTGGAATATTTTTAATATTTGGGCGGTCATCGTCTAATGACTTAAAAAAACATACTAACTTTTTTTCTACTTTTTCTCCACTTGGAGTGACTAATATCACTTTTTCGTCCATTTTAAATCCCTCTATTCTTTTTTGATTATAACAAAAACATATTTTTTTTTCAATCTTTAATTTTTGCTAATATGAAATAACTGCATCCAAAAGCACAATATTTCTCAATATAATCATCAACTTTATCAATATCATTTATCGGTTTAAAATTTGGATTTTTTTTACTATTAAACCCTTTTAATCTTAATTTTCCATAAGCCCAATCTCCTACAATATAATCATAGGAATCAAAATAATCTGTTATTTTTTCTTCTAATGTTTCTATTTTAATCGCATCTTTGTGATCTTTTAAAACATGATATGGAATCTTGTTTATTTCTATTTCTTTCAAGTTTTATCCCCCTAAGACTTTTACTGTTACAGCAAACAATGTCATCATGATTGTTGCGATAATACTTAGTAACATAAGCATATCAACGTATCCGTTTCCTGTTGTAATTCGATTCCCAAATTGTTTATAGTATGATACGGCTTGTTGTAATCTTTCTCTTTGATTTGTTTCTGCTGGATCTATTTTAAAAAAAGATAATATTTTCAAATTTAATTCATTTAATGTGGCTTCATCCATTTGTGCAATACTTTCTAAAGAATAACCTAAAGCATTATAAGCCTCTGGCAATAATGTATTTTTTTTATATGGCATGAAGTGAAAGTTATGATTGGATTCGAAAAGTTTACTATTCCAATAATGATCGAGAATAGAGGCATCTTGAATTGACATCTTTATTTCTTGATTCATAATCGAATTATTAGTAGTACTTAAAAATAGCATATTTTGAAAATTTTCTATTTCTTCAATTGATGTTGGAACTGATTTTTTTCGATAATAAAACATATCAATTAAATTTTTTTCTACTTCAATAAAATATGGATTTGGAAATTCTTTTTTTTCTTTCGCAATCCGATAGTTTTCAAAATTTTCTTTGAATTTTTTTAATGAAGAAGTTGGAAAGCCAAATTTGGTTAGATTTTCATCCAAACCACCCATTCGATCTTCATTTTTTGTACGATATGGATTAATAATATCTAATTCTCCATAAATCGCAATTAAAGTTCGTATAACCATAACAGGGAATGAAAAAAACATTTCATTATCTGTTGTTTGTTTATAATTCATGTAAGTTTCAATTGCATCTTGTATTGCAATATTAACAAAAATATTATCTTTCATATTTTCCCACCTATTATAAGTATAACACAATACTTATTCAAGTGGAACATTTAATATATTACTTTTGTTTTCATATAATCCTCCATAATAAGAGGGAACTTCTCCTTGAACCACTTCTGCACCAATTAATATCTCATAATCTATTTTTTTATTTTCAAAAGTTACAGGTGTCGTTATTTCATGAGTAAGGGATACATCAATATACATTTCTATTAAAACGTTATTGATTCCATAATTTTTTACTCTTGTTTTTAAATTGGTTAAAATTGTTCCAATAAACTTTACTTTTATCGGAATTTTGGGTCCTAAATTGGAAAAATAAATTTGATTACTTGCTAAACCAATTGGTAAGGTTAATATTAGACCATCTTCTAATTCAGATAATTCTTCGTCATAATAATCAATTGGCTTGTCACCACTTTCTATGGATTGATAATTTTCTTTGATGTGTTTTACGACTTTATTTACGATTTCATAAGCAGTTTTGGTATTATAACTAATATTGATAATTTCATTTTTATTATTTTTTTGAACATTCAATAAATCTTTATAATTTTCTTCTTTTATTTCTGTTAAAATCGAGTAATCATTAAAAATATTAAAAGTTAGTTTTTCTATATTTCTAGTAGCAATTTCTACTAGTTTTGGTGTAATGTGTGTATTTACTTTATTTAAAAAAACGAAACAAAAAAAGCAGATTAGAAGAAAAAAAATAGCAATTGCAGTAGAATTTTTTATTTTTATTTTTTTTCTTAATCTAGCTCGTGTCATATTAAATATTATGCTTATTTTTTAAAATAATCCCAATTTTAACCCATTGTTTAAAAGAATGATACATCCTATTATAATAGCAATTGCTACTAAAACAATTAGTATTCTTAAAATAATTTTATTAGAAGCTACATCTTCTTTTAAGTCATTAAAA
Source organism: uncultured Erysipelotrichaceae bacterium (assembly GCA_948439995.1). Taxonomy (GTDB): domain Bacteria; phylum Bacillota_I; class Bacilli_A; order RF39; family UBA660; genus MGBC162267. The sequence goes on from CAOJNP010000043.1 coordinate 4,994, forward strand.
TCATCAAAGTCACTTTGTGTAAAAGAAAGACTATTGGTATAAAAAGAATCATCCATTTTATCTTTCATTTCTTCTTTTAATTCTTCTTTCGCTTTTTTTAATGATTCTAATTTTTCTTTGGTCTCTGCTTCTTGATTGGCAATTTGAATTGCTTCTGTCATTTCTTTGGCTCCAAGCACGGTCGTATTCTCATGGCCTTTTAAATCGCTTAATAGATCCAAAGGATCCATTTTTGTTTTTTGGAGCTCATTTTCTGTAATCGTATTAATTAAGTTTAGCAATTCTTCTTTGGTTTTCTTGTTGGCAGCTTTGTTTCTTTCTTCCTCTTCATCAATATTTAAATTTTTTAGGATATCATATTGTGTATCTCTTATCTTTTTTAATCGTTCTCTTTCATAGTTAATTTCTTTTTCTTCTCTAGCTTTTTCTAATATTGCGTTGATATCATATTCTCTTGTTTCTTCCAATTCAATTGGTGTTTCATCATATTTTGGAGCTAAATTTACTCGATTTCTTTTATTGGAACGTTGATAGTTTTTTTCTAATATTTCTTTTAATCGATCAATGTTAATATTATTAGAATTGTTTTCCCCAATTACTTTGGCATTGCTGGTCATACTGAAGTCATCTAAATCACTATCGCTGATTTCTTTATATAAGTCACTATTTCGATTGGTGCGTTTTTGGACGTAACGATTGTTTTCATCATAATATTTTTCCATTCTACTTTTCATGATGACTTCATCCTTTCATCATAGATGATAACATATTTTCTTTTCTTTGAAAACTTTATTTTTAAATTGATTTTTTGATTATTCATTTATATAATTTAGTAAGAGGTGAAAAGATGAAAAAAATAGTATTAAAAAATGAATCTTGTATTGGTTGCGGTGCTTGCGTAGGAATCGATTCAGAACATTTTGAATTTAGTGATGAGGGTTATTCTATTATCAAATCCCAAGAAAATTTAGATTCTCCTATCTTAATGGATGCGATAGATGCATGTCCAGTAGCAATTATCAGTTTAGAAGAAACAGAGGGAAGTTTTGATCAAGTTGAAAATCAAAATTGTCAATGTGAAGAACATGATTGCAATTGCAATAGCGATACATGTCAATGTGTAGACATGGATTGTCACTGCAATGATGAAGATAATATAGATATGGAAGAAGCAACTTAAAAAATGAACTTGTCAATAAAAAGTAGACTTTAAAAAAGCATTAATTAAACCCTAGTT
>CAOJNP010000044.1 GCA_948439995.1 uncultured Erysipelotrichaceae bacterium
ACTATAAAAGAGAATATGATAGTCATATGATGAAGAATACCGAATGGGGAGCAGTAGCTTATCTACAACATAGTATCTATGGATCCAGAAAAAAAATAAGAATCAATAATAATTCTAGTTTTATTACTGGATATAGTGCTGTAAATGCACCAAGTTGTATTTATACTGGAGCCAGTGAAGATTGTAATCAATATGAAGGAACCTCAATAAATACAGATGGAACATATACGAAACGATATAATAGTGAAATAGGATACTTAGCAAGTACGACCGAAAATATAACAGGAATTTATGATATGAGTGGTGGAGCTCATGAATATATGATGGGTGTGTTACGTCATAGTAACGGTCAGCCATGCGCTGGAAGAGATGCATCAAATACCAGTGGATTTACAGGACCTTATTGTAATGAAAGCGGGAGTGCAACAGGAATACCTTTTCCTGAACAGAAATATTTTAATATATATTCTAATGCAACTAGTGATGAATATTATAATCGAAGAATCTTAGGAGATGCGACAGGAGAGATGGGACCTTTTGCTACAATAACCAGAAATTCCATCACAATAAAATCTGGTTCTTGGTATGGAGAACGAGCATATTTTATTTATAATGGAGAACCGTGGTTTGCAAGAAGTCATGCTCATTATGCCGGAATAGAAGCAGGAATTTTTATGTTTGATCAATATTTTGGGGCAGGCGCAGGTGATATTAGCTATCGTATTGTATTAGCAATTTGATTAATATAAAAATATTTTACTCTAAACTGAAAAAGGTTTAGAGTTTTTTTTGCGAAAAAAGAAATAAAAAAATTTATAAAATTTGTAGGAAAATAGCAAAATTTAGGCTTGCTTTTCATATGATATATTGCTATAATTGGCTATGTATGACGGCGAAGATGTGCGAGGTTGCTGATACACTAGGAAGAGTTGTTAAAATAATTCTGATGTTCAGGTAATTCGAACGGAGCTAGTCTATACTAGATATAGGCGAAAGGAGGACATTGTAAATGTCAAAAAACAGAGTACGTATTAACTTGAAAGCTTTTGATAATAAAACTTTAGATTTAGCTGCAGGTAAAATCGTTGACACTGTCAAAAGATTAGGAGGAACTATTTCTGGTCCAGTACCTCTTCCAACAGAAATTGAAAGAGTAACTGTTTTAAGAGCGGTTCATAAATACAAAGACTCTCGGGAACAATTTGAAAGTCGTACCCACAAGAGACTAATTGATATTTTAAATCCTAGTAAAGAAGTTGTGGATGCCCTAACTCATTTAGACTTACCAAGTGGTGTAGACATCGACATTAAATTGTAATTTAAAAGAAAGGAAATTCGAAATGAAAAAAGGAATCTTAGGACGTAAAGTTGGAATGACTCAAGTATTTTCAAAAGATGGAAAATTGATTCCAGTTACTGTGATTAGTGTAGAACCAAATACAGTAATGCAAGTAAAAACATTAGAGTCTGACGGATATAATGCCATTCAACTTGGCGTAGTAGACAAGAAAGAAAAAAATTCAAGTCGTGCAAGTATTGGACACGCAAAAAAAGCTAATACAACACCTAAGCGCTTCTTAAAAGAAATAAGAGACGTTGAAACAACTTATACTGTAGGAGATAAAATTAATGCAGATATCTTTGAAGTTGGAGAAGTGGTAGATGTTACAGGAACTTCTAAAGGAAAAGGATTCCAAGGAACCATCAAACGTCATAATCAATCACGTGGACCAATGGGACATGGATCACATTATCATAGAGGCCCTGGTTCACTTGGTACCATGCTTCCAAAAAGAGTATTAAAAGGAAAAAAACTTCCTGGACATATGGGTTGTGAAACCATTACCATTCAAAATTTAGAAATTATTGAAGCAAATGCAAAAGAAAATTATATTTTAGTAAGTGGAAATGTTCCAGGAGCGAAAAATTCACTAGTACTAATCAAATCTGCTGTTAAAAATTCAAGAAAAAGTGATCCAAAAGAAATTATTACTTATGAAGAAACAGTAATAGATGAAGTAGTAGAAGAAACAATCGAAACTTCAGTAGAAAATGAAAATACTGAAGTAGTAGAAACAAAAGAAAATGAGACTGTAGAAGAATCAACTGAAACGAAAAACGAAGAACAAGAAGATACTACAGAAACAACTCAAGAATAGAGTCACGAATAGGAGGATAATAAAATGGCAAAAGTAGAACTGAAAAATTTAAAAAACGAAAAAATTAAAGATCTAAGCATTAGTGATTCTATCTGGAATATTGAAGTGAATAACGATGCTTTAAAGAAAATGATCCGTTTACAACTTGCAGCTACTCGTCAAGGGACCGCAAAAACGAAAACTCGTAGTGAAGTTTCTGGTGGTGGAAGAAAACCATGGAAACAAAAAGGAACTGGACGTGCAAGACAAGGATCTATCCGTGCTACACAATGGCGTGGAGGTGGAATTGCTGGAGGTGTAACTCCACGTGATTACACATTTAAAATTAATAAAAAAGAAAGAGTCCTTGCTCTAAAAAGTGCTTTAGCAGACAAATTAATTAACAATTCTTTTGTTGTATTTGATAGTTTAGAACTACCAAGTTTAAAAACCAAAGAATTAAAGAATTTAATTGAAGCAACAAATTTAGAAGGAAAAGTATTATTTGTAACAGCAAACGATAATGAAAATCTTTATATGGCTTCTCGTAATCTTGGTTATACTTACGTGTTATATATTGATGATATCAATGTTTATGATATTGTAAATGCAGATACCTTAGTATTCGATGAAGCTGCTCTAACAAAATTAGAGGAGGTGCTAAAAAATGCATAATCCAGACATTATCTTGGGACCTGTCATTACTGAAAAAAGTGTGGCAGAACAACAAAAAGGAGTTTATACATTTAAAGTAGCAAAAAATGCTACAAAAACACAAATTAAAAGTGAAATAGAAAATCACTTTGGTGTAAAAATAATGAAAATTAATACATTAAATACGAAATCAAAAGATCGTCGTGTTGGAAAATACACAGGAAAGACGAAAACTTATAAGAAAGCAATCGTAACCTTAGCAGAAGGTTCTACGATCGAATTATAGGAGGGAGTAAGTTATGGCAATCAAAAAATATAAACCAACAACCAATGGACGTCGTGGAATGACTACACTTGCAAACGAAGAAATTACAACAAGTACTCCTACCAAAAGTTTATTAAGAAAAGCTCGTAAAACGGGTGGAAGAAACAACCAAGGAAAAATGACTGTTCGTCATATTGGTGGTGGAGAAAAAAGAAAATATCGTTTAATTGATTTCAAAAGAAATAAAATTGGAATTACAGGACGTGTTGCAAGCATTGAATATGATCCAAATCGAAATGCAAACATTGCATTAATCAATTATAAAGATGGTGAAAAAAGATATATCATTGCACCAAAAGATTTAAAAGTAGGAATGATTATTGAAAATGGACCAGAATCTGATATTAAAGTAGGAAATGCGTTACCACTAAAAAATATTCCAGTTGGTACGGTAATTCATTGTATTGAAATGAAACCTGGTAAAGGTGCTCAATTATGTCGTTCTGCTGGTTCATCTGCTCAAATATTAGGTAGAGAAGACAAATATGTTTTAGTAAGACTTCAATCTGGTGAAACAAGAAAAATTCTTGGAACTTGTATTGCTACCATTGGAGTAGTAGGAAACGAAGATTACGAATTAATAAATCTTGGAAAAGCTGGCCGTACCAGACATATGGGTATCAGACCAACAAACCGTGGTTCTGTCATGAATCCAAATGACCATCCACATGGTGGTGGTGAAGGACGTACACCAGTTGGACGTAAGAGCCCAATGACTCCTTGGGGTAAACCTGCACTTGGATATAAAACAAGAAAAAATAAGAAAGCTTCTGACAAATTAATTGTTAGTAGAAGAAAGAAATAGGAGGGTTAATACTCATGGCTAGAAGTTTAAAAAAAGGACCTTATGTATTTGAAAGATTATTAAAAAGAGTTCAAGAATTAAATAAAAATAATAAAAAAGAAGTGATTAAGACTTGGTCACGTCGTTCTACAATTTTTCCAGACTTTGTTGGACACACATTTGCTGTTCATAATGGACGTGAATTTATTCCAGTATATGTAACAGAAGAAATGGTTGGACATAAATTAGGAGAATTTGCTAGTACCCGTAAATTCGGCGGACATGCAGGTCAAAAGTAGGAGGCTTATAAATGAAAACTTATGCAATTCATAAAAGTGCGATGATAGCTCCAAGAAAAGCTAGAATGACTCTTGACCTAGTTCGTGGCAAAAAAATTGAAGAGTCAAGAGCTATCTTAGATACCACAAATACAAAAGCAAGTCGCTTAATCAAAAAAGTATTGAATAGTGCGGTTGCAAATGCCGTAAATAATAATGGTGCCAAGGAAGATGAACTATTCATTTCCACTTGCTTCATCAATCCAGGACCTGTATATAAAAGAATTAAATTTGCAAGTCGTGGAAATGTAGACAGAAGAGATAAAAGAACAAGTCATATATTTGTAGAAGTAAGTGACGGAAAAAATGAAGGAGGCAACAAATAATGGGACAAAAAGTAAATCCAATCGGATATAGACTTGGAATTAATAAAACTTGGGATTCCAATTGGTATGCGAATAAAAAAGAATTTGGTTCTAAATTAATCGAAGACATTAAAATTCGTGAATACTTAGATAAAAATTTAAAAGATGCAGGAATTGCCTCTGTAACGATTGAAAGAAAAAAAGATCGTACCGAAGTAAATATCTATACAGCAAAACCAGGAGTAATCATTGGTCGTGGTGGAGAAGATATTGAAAAATTAAGAAAAGAATTAAAACGTGTATCTGGATCTGATATTTATGTTTCTATTATTGAAGTAAAAACTCCAGATTTAAATGCACAATTAGTTGCAAAAAATATTGCAGCTCAAATAGAAAATCGAGCTCCATTTCGAAGTGCTCAAAAAAGAGCAATTAGAAATACCATGAAAGCTGGAGCAAAAGGAATTAAAACTTCAGTTTCAGGAAGACTTGGAGGAGCTGAAATGGCTCGTACCGAAGGTTATACGGAAGGAACTGTTCCACTTCATACAATCCGTGCTGATATTGATTATGCTCAATCTGAAGCAAATACAACTTATGGGAAAATCGGAGTAAAAGTATGGATTTATAAAGGAGAAATTCTTCCAGGTAAAAAAAATATAAAGGAGAGTGATGAGCATGTTAATGCCAAAAAGAACGAAATTTAGAAAACCTCATCGCTTAACTTACGATGGACATGCAAGAGGAAATACAAAAATTAATTTTGGTGAATACGGATTAATGGCCAAAGAAGGAAATTATGTAAGTGCTCGTCAAATTGAAGCAGCGCGTATTGCCATGACAAGATTTATGAAACGTGGAGGAAAAGTTTATATTAATATTTTCCCACATTTAGCAAGAACGAAAAAACCATTAGAAACACGTCAAGGAAAAGGAAAAGGTAGTGTAGAAGAATGGGTAGCTGTTGTAAAAGAAGGTAAAATTATGTTTGAAGTTTCTGGCGTTTCTGAAGAAATTGCCAGAGAAGCTTTAAGACTAGCATCTCATAAACTTCCAGTAAAATGTAAATTTGTAAAAAAAGAAGACACGAATGGTGGTGATTCTCTTGAAAGCTAGTGAAATTAGAACCATGACAAGAGAAGAAATTGAAAAGAAAATCAAAGATTCCAAAAGTGAACTTTTAGATTTAAGAATGAAAGCTGCAACCGGAACATTAGAAAAACCATCAAAGATAAGTGCGATGAAAAAAGATGTTGCAAGAATGATGACAGTTTTAAATGAAATGAAAAATGAAGAACTAGAGGGAGGAAACAAATAATGGAAGAAAAAAAATCAAATTTAGTTGGTAAAGTAGTTAGTGCCAAAAATGATAAAACCATTACTGTTTTAGTTGAAACCCACAAAAAACATCCCCTATATGGAAAACGAGTAAAATATTCAAAAAAATATACTACTCATGATGAAAAAAATATCGCAAAAGTTGGAGATACAGTAAAAATTAGAAGTACAAGACCATTATCTAAAACCAAAAGATATGAGCTTGTGGAAGTTCTAATTGAAGCTGTAATTCTATAGGAGGTAATCTTATGGTAATGCAAGAATCAAGACTTAAAGTTGCTGATAA
>CAOJNP010000045.1 GCA_948439995.1 uncultured Erysipelotrichaceae bacterium
TTTATCAAAAAACCACACCTTGTGGTGCGGTTCATTTTTCAATTTAGGAAAACATTTCGATGAAATATTCGAAATGCTTTTTTTATATGTTATTATTTGATGAAATAAAGAAGAAAGGATTAATTATTTCTTGTATTTTAATTAGAATATCATTTCTTTCTTGTTCGGTTAAACTTTGAATTTCTTTTGTATTTTTAATTTCGGGAACTTCTATATTTTCTTTCACTTGATATTGAAGATTTATATCAATATTAAAAGTGGTATTTTTCGTATTTAAAATAATATTGATGGTTTCTTTTTTTTCGTTTTCTTCATTTTCATATAGATCTAGATTTATAGATCCACTTAGTTCGCTTTGTAATAGTTGAAAATCAATTTTTATTTTATTTTGATTGATTTCTTGCAAATATAGTAGTATTTGATCTGATATATTTAACATTTTATCTTTATAATTGGAGTAAGTTATGATATTTTGATTCTTTTCTTTTATCTCATATTGAATGACATTTTGTTTTAATCCTTCGGTGTAGATTCCGATCTCGATATCACTTTTATAATTTAATTTCATTTCCGAAATATTATTTTTTATTGTTTCTTGATCTGTATTTTGTATTTTTGCCATTGCTTGAAGTAATTCTTCATCGTTTAACATTTTTTCTTTTATTTTATCCATTGTTTTTGCTTGATTTTCTTCATTTAATAAGTAGCTTACTTTTGTTGTTTTTACTTTGTCATTATTAATATATAGATCTGTTTTTTCTCTTTTTACATATTTTTCATCTAGGGTTTCAATTAGTATATTTTTATATTTTTGTAAGATTATTTTGATTGTTTCAAGATCAAGATTTTGATTTTTTAAAAATAAGTCTGGATTTACATTATTTTCTGGCGTCACATCTAGTATTCCTTGAAATAGCTTTTCACCTATTAAATATTGTTTTTTTTCAAGTTGAAAAAGTTTTGCGTTAACAATGTTTGTTTCATTTTCGTTTATTCCGAATAGAAAAGAAAAATATTCTTTGTTTTGATCTTTCTCTAACGTGAAATTATAATTGTATTTTTCGAAATCTATTATATTATTTTGACTATTTTTTAATTGCATATTTCCGGTTATTTCATATGGTATATTGGTGTTTATATTTAAACTTTGATGATCTAAAAAATTTCCTATCGTTTCAAAGTTTTTTTCAATTGAAATTGTTAAAATAGTCATTGGGTTTGTGGTGTAGTAATAAGCTCCTAAAACTGTTAATATAATCATGACGGGGACGCCTAAAAATAAAAAATATTTGATTCCAGAACTATTGTTTTTTTCGTTTAAATCATTCATTTTTTTTCTCCTTTATTTTATATAGTAATATTATATCAACATTTATTTAATACTTGAAGTACTAATTAAAAAACATTTTTCTCCTTTCTTGTAAGTTTTTTGATATAATAAAAATATAAGTTGGGTGGTTTCATGGAGTATGTTAAAACAAGAACAATTATGACTAAATCTGATCAAGGATCAAAGTGGTTTGGAATAGATTATCATATGAATTTATATAAAGGCTGTTCTTTTGGTTGTATTTATTGTGACAGCCGAAGTGATTGTTATCATATTTCTGATTTTGATATTGTTAAAACAAAAGTGGATGCCTTAGAAATTCTAGAACAAGAATTATCTAGCAAAAGTTATCGTGGAGTTGTAAGCTTTGGAACTTTGTCAGATCCATATAATTTGGAAGAAAAACATTTGGAATTAACTAGAAACGCACTAAAATTAATTGCCAAATATGGATTTGGCGTTTCTATTGATACAAAAAGTGATTTAATTTTAAGAGATATTGATTTGTTAAAAAAAATTGCTGAAAATAATAGTGTGATTATTAAAATATCGATATGTGTATCAGATGATGATATGGCAAAAAAATTAGAGCCAGGTGTCATTTCTAGTTCTAAGCGATTTGAAGTATTAAGAAAATTACGAGAGGAAAACTTATATAGTGGAGTTTTAATGACACCAGTTCTGCCATTTTTAACAGACACAGAAGAAAATATTCGTTCTATTATTAAAAAAAGTAAACACGCAGATGCAAAATTTATTTATACAAAAATGGGCGTTAATTTGAGAACAAACCAAAGGCAATATTATTATGAAAAATTAGATGAGTTGTTTCCAGGACTTTCTTTAGATTATAAATCAGTTTATGGTAATCGCTATTTTTGTACTTCTATGCAATATCGCCATTTATTTGAATTATTTTTAAATTTATGTCATGAAAATGGAATTCTTACAGAAATGGATGAAATTATAAATGATTATAAAAAAGAAATTCCAATGAATAAGCAAATAAGTTTGTTTTAAAATCATTCTTAAAGTATTGAAAATATGGTAACATATTTTACTTCTAAAGTTGTAAAAATCTTGTTATAATAGAACCTAGGTGATAATTATGAAAAAATTAAAGTATTTGTTGTTAGGAATTATTGTGTTTTTGGTTCCTACATTTGTAATGGCAAATGAAAAAGTAACAGTTAACATCTTTAAAAGTTCAACATGTCCACATTGTTCAGAAGCATTAGAGTTTTTTGAAGAGTTGCAAAAAGATAATGAATATTCAAAATATTTTGAATTGGCTCTTTTTGAAACCAATGGAAGTTCTGATGCGATTATCAAGAATATAGAGCTTGCTGAAAAGGTATCAAAATATTTTGGTAATGAATTTGAAGGAGTTCCATTAATTGTAATTGGAGAACAATATTTTGAAGGGTATATTTCTTCGATGGATGAAGAACTAAAAGAAGCTATTAAAAATGCTTATTCTAATGATTCTTATGTTGATATTGTTTCCGAATTTAAAAATGGAAACATTAAAAATTCTAATTTTGGATCTATCATGACTATTTTAATTGTTCTTGTTTTTGTAGGAGGCCTTGGATATTTAGTTTATATTGGAAGAAAAAATCCATTGGTAGAAGAAGTAATTGAAAAGGAAGAAAAAAAAGATTCAAAAGAAGAAAAAGTAGAAACGAAAACAAAGCCAAAAAAAACAAGTACTAAAAAGAAAACAACAACAAAAAAGACTTCTTCCATAAAGAAGTAATAGAAAGGATTTGAAAAATCCTTTTTTTTTAATTTTTAAAACTATTGAATAGATCAATTATTGAAGAAACGATTAATAAAATGCCTACTATAACAAAAGCAGCGTTGGCAATGAAAATTGTGTATAATCCTAAAAGAATATAAACGATTGAAATACTTATATTAGTATAGAAAATTTTTGATTTTGGGCTTTTTATATGTAGATACATTATCATTTTACTAATTCCATTCAATATTAAATAAAATCCTATGATATATCGAAGTCCAATTTCTAATACACTTGCTAAAAGAATAATTAACAATCCAATTGCTATAGAAATAATACTCGATATTAATGTATCGCTATCTTCGGTTTTAAATTGTTTTTTTAGCATGATATAATGGTATAACTTATAAATTCCATATAAAATAAAGCATATGCCAATTATTTGAAAGATTACTGTTACTATTTGATTTGAATTGGTTACTAAAACAATTCCTAATATTAATAAAATAATACTTTCTATTATGCCTTTTTTCTTTTTATCATTTGGTTTAATAATTTTTCCGACCATAAAAAACCTACTTTCTATTTCATATTATATAATATTTTTTTCTTTTCGAAAATAATGAAATGATTTATTTTCATTTTTTTCTTTTCGATTTCTTATCTACATGATATACTTATTTCGAATAAGAATAGGGTTGATTAAAATGCCTAAAGATAAAGTTTTACAAATTTTAAGTAAATATGGCATGGATTTACAAAGTTGTGCTCCTTTTTTCTATGAAGTAGATGGACAAATTGGCTTGGTTTATCAATTTTCTCATATTTATTATGGAATTTTAACAAGGGTATTAAAAATAATAAATGAAGAACAATTAGAAGAATTTGCATATCAATATTGGTGGTTTCAAAAATATGCCAAAAAATATCAGGTCAGAATGGAATTATCAAATTATAATGATTTGTTTGCAATTCCTTATTTTGTTAGAATGGGGAAGTATTTGAGTAGTAATGATATGAAAAATATTCTTTTGTATCCTGATCTTCTTTTTGAAGAACAAAAAACTTCTAGGGCTTTTCAAAAATTATTACGTACTGCGAATATTTTAATTGAGATTATTTCCTTAAAGAAAAAAGAATGTTCTGATACTTCTCTTCAAGCAAAAACATTACAAGAAGAACTTATTCAACAAGAAAATGAGTTGATTTTATCTTATAATCAATATCAGAAAGATGAAGATTTACTCGATTTTGTTCCAGAAGATAATTATGAGATCGAAGAATTAGAAGAAGAGGATTATTTTAATAAATTGTCAAGTATTCAGCAAAAAGAAGATTTAACAGAAATAAAAACATTTATTGATTTTTTGTGGGATACATTAAAACAAATTGAAAGTGATGAAAGATATTTAAAAAATAAATATACACTTATTACCATTCCATTTCGCTTAGAAGATATCCGAAAAATGAAAGTTTACATGGATGAATTGATCAATAAGAAAAAAGGAATTTTTACTAAAAAAGAAGATCCAAAAATAGAACTTAAAAATATCAATAATCAAAGTGAGATTAAAAAAATTACGAAAGAAAGTGATTTTATATCTCATGAAAAGGAAAAAATAAATAGCAAATATTCTATTATTACAGAAATGGATTATGAAACAATTGGTGATTATTTAAATGATTTCGATAATCTTGGAATTTATATGCCAGAAAACAGTGATGACATTAATTTTGAAGATTTATCCAATCATCAAGAGTTTATTGATCATATGAAAGAAATAGAACAAAATTTATCCAATCATGAAATTCAATGTTTAGCAATTTATCATTCTTTTTTAGAACCTCTATGTGATATAGTTTTAGAACAATTATTAGTAAATGTAGTAGATGATGCTATTATTACTTTTGTATTGCAAGAACATCATGATGAAGTAATTGAAGCAATGTTGCATTTAGGAGATGGAGAAAATGTTTTTATTCGTATGCAAAAAATGCGTTTAATTGATCTATGTAATCCTGAATCTTTTTTAAGAAGTATCATATTGGTTTGTAAGACCATTCGAATGATGAAAAAGTTTTATGTAGCAGGTGAATTAACAGTATTTGGTCAAAGTTTGAAAGAAGATTTGAATGTTTCTCTTTACCATGCTAATTTTAAAACGGTAGGAGCTCCAATTCAAAAAAATAATGCCAATGTTCACGATATTATTCATATTCAACGTTATATTCCCTTTTTGTATTTTTCTAAAAGTTATACATTTCGCGATCCTTTTTTTCATGATTATTCGATTCAAGAGGATACCAAAGATGATATTTTAATTATCTTAAAAGATTATCAAGTAAATTGGGAAAATGTTGCTATAATAAAAGTAAGTAGATATGTCATTGATGAAAAAGTTTTAAAAGAAGTTCATTCATTTAAGTTGGAAAAGATTGATGAATATCGAAATATTTCAGTTACTTTTTAGGAGGATTTATGGATAAAAATAAGTACTTACAGACATTTAAAGACGAAATTTCTATTTTTACAGAAAGTTATCAACAAAAAAAAGTGTTAGAGTTAGATGAAAAGATTGGAAAGATGATACAAGAGGGAAAAAAAGAGGAAGATATTATTCGAGAAATTGGTACTATAGAAGAGTTGGTTCAAAAAGTTTATGAAGAGAATCATTTGAATTATAATAAAAAATCCAATGGAAAAATTACTCAAAGCTTTGAAAAGCTATTTGATATGGTTCATTGTATTATCGATATTATGAGTAAAAATTCCACGAAAGAGAATTTTAAAATTATTATCGATTTATTCCTATTAATTTTATTTATTTGTGTAATTAAAATACCATTTATTGTTGTACGTGATTTTGGAAATAGTTTATTAGATTTTATTCCGATACCGATTATTTTAAATTTGTGGCATTTGTTAATGGAATTTGTCTATATTATTATAGCCATTGTAGTTTTTATCTCTATTTTAAAAAAATGGTTTCAAAATTTAAATCAAAGAAAATAAAAATACGCTCAACTGCGTATTTTTATTTTCCTAAATTGAAAAGTGAACCGCACCACCAAGGGTGTGGTTTTTTGATATAA
>CAOJNP010000046.1 GCA_948439995.1 uncultured Erysipelotrichaceae bacterium
TATATTTGTTAAACTTATATTAAATGGTGCGGTTGAGATTTCAATTAAAAAAAAAATATGTAAATCATAATTACATATTTTTTTAATTTAATTTATCCTCATAAAGAGGAGAATTATCAAAATCTTTATCCATTAAAAATTCGTGAATAATTTCTTCTTGATTTTCTACCGCTATTTCTTCAATTCGATCAACACGACATTTTTCACTTAACAAAATTGCTTCCACTTTTAAAACTGCTTTATTTAAATCATCATTAATCACAACATAATTATACTTTGGAATTTCATTAATTTCTTGGTAAGCAGTTTGAAAACGTTTAATAATCTGATCATTCGTTTCTTGTCCACGTGCTTTAATACGTTTTTTTACTTCTTCCATACTAGGAGCCATAATAAAGATTAAAACTGTCTCTGGAAACATTTCCTTAATATGTTGCGCACCTTTTACTTCAATTTCCAAAATCACATCTTTCCCAGAATCCAATAACTCTTTCACTTCTTTTTTTGGAGTTCCATAATAATTACTTTGATGCACTATTTCATATTCAAGCATTTCCTGGTCTTTAATTTTTCGTTCAAACTCTTCTTTTGATACAAAATAATATTCTTTCCCATTGGTTTCTCCTTCACGCATAGGACGAGAAGTATAAGAAACAGAAAGTGCCAGATTATCATTACGCTTTAATAATTCGGCAATCACGCTTCCTTTACCAGCACAAGTAGTGCCAGATATAATAATTAAATTTCCTTGTGACTTTTGCTTTATCATAAAAATTCCCTTTCATTGTGTACGTATTATAACATCAGAATGAAAAAAAGTGTTGAAAAAGATTATTTCGACACTAATTTTCTACTACTATCATAAGTTTCAATCGTATACTCTTCGCATAACATATTAAAATCATCTACAGAAATAACATTTGGAAGATAAGGATTCAATAAGTTTATAATATGATAATAAATAGTACTATCGATTGGAAAGCCTTTTTCCTTTAATGCATCAGACAATAATTGACATTGACAAGACATAGGACGGTGAAGAATTTGTAATAAATTAATTTGTAAAAATTCCATAAGAAACCAGGAATAAAAAGCAAAATAGTTATATTCACTAGTAAAACAATTTAGATTAGGATCAAAATATTTGTAGCGGATTGATTGTGTTATAAAACTATTCATTTGTTGGCTATAATAATCGAAACATTCTACAAAACGATTTTGAACTTGCATTCCATCGTTATCGATTAATACTGCACATTGTTTCTTTTGATCATATAAAACATTTCCTGGAGTAAATAAATCTGGAAAAACATAACTTTTTTTAGTTGCTTTTTGAAGAATAGTAATAAAAGAAATGAAAAAAGGTTTCCACTGCTCTAAATTATAATTCCAAGTAATGATCAATGACTTTAAATCTGTTCCTTGAATAAAAGAAGTTCGATATGCCCGAAAAATTCCATCTTGATAATAAATATCTGAAACAGGATTAATTCCCTCAATTTGATTGTTTGAGTTCATCATAAATTCTAAATTAAATGGTAAATAATGATTCGAAGGATAATACTTTTGTTTTGGTAAAAATTTATAGTAATATTGATTATCTTTCCAAATATTCCAGGAATCCGTTTTTTTTACATGAAATAAATCATCTCTTAAATAAGGATCAAAAAACTCTAATTTTGCCATAAAAAACTTCTTTCTAAAAAATAATGATATTATAGCACAATAAGAAAAGAAATAATATTTGAAATAAAATAAAAATTCATCTTTACTTTAAATTTAAAAATCGCTATAATAAATAAAGAAATATGGAGGTAAATTATGGAATTAAAAGGAACTAAAACAGAACAAAATTTAATGTCTGCTTTTGCAGGAGAAAGTCAAGCAAGAAATAAATATACTTATTATGCTTCTCAAGCAAGAAAAGACGGTTATGAACAAATTGCAGCAATATTTGAAGAAACTGCAAACAATGAAAAAGAACATGCTAAAATGTGGTTTAAAGAATTAAATGGTGGAAAAATACCAGATACCATAACAAATCTAAAAGATGCAGCAAATGGCGAAAATTTTGAATGGACAGATATGTATAAAAATTTTGCAGAAACTGCTCGAGAAGAAGGATTCGAACAAATTGCAAGACTATTTGAACAAGTAGGAGAAATTGAACGTCATCATGAAGAAAGATACTTAAAATTAGTTGGAAATATGGAAGATAATTTAGTATTTCAAAGAGGAGAAGAAAAAGTTTGGATTTGTAGAAACTGTGGACACATTACAGTAGGGGAAAGTGCTCCAACTGTTTGTCCAGTTTGTAAACATCCACAAAGCTTTATGGAATTAAAAGCTGAAAACTATTAAAATTTACGTAGATACATCACCTAAGTAATTTTATTAACTCGAAAAAAAGAGAAAAAGTAACAAGGCTGAAATTACTTTTCGATAAAGAATAAAATGAATTTCAAGATGTAGAGTAAAATCGGTAAAAAACCGTTATGAAAAAGAGCGCTAGTAATACTAGAACTTGGGTGGTACCGCGGGTTATACTCGTCCCTTGCATATAATTTAATATGTAAGGGATTTTTTTGTTTAGAAAAGGAAAGAGAAAAATGAAAGAGACACTAAAACAAATCATATCAAGTTTAGAACAAGATCTAAAAGCTTGTGAAAAAGAAGCAGATATTTTGAATGTAAAATCAAAATATTTAGGAAAAAAAAGTGAATTAAATACATATCTAAGTAATTTAAAAGAAATGAGCACAGAAGAAAAGAAAGTAAATGGACCAATTCTAAATCAAGTAAAAAGAGAATTAGAAAAATTAGTTGAAGAACGTTTAGAACAAATCAACAATACAGAAATGATTTCATTTGATGATACCTTACCAGTGGAATTAGAAATTGGTTCTTTGCATCCAATTACGATTATTGCAAAAGAAGTAACAGATATCATGAAAAAAATGGGTTTTACAGTAATTTCAGGACCAGAAATGGAAAGTGACTATTATAATTTTGAAGCATTAAATGTACCAAAAGATCATCCAGCAAGAGATATGCAAGATACTTATTATTTAAATAATGAAATGCTACTTCGAACACAAACGAGTGGAAATCAAATTCATGCAATGGAAAACTATGGAGCACCATTACGAGTTTGCGCACCTGGAAGAGTATTTCGAAATGAAGACATGGATGCCTGTCATGAGAACACTTTCTTTCAAGTAGAAGGAATGGTAATAGATAAAGGAGTGTCCATTGAAAACTTGTTGTATGTGATGCAACAAATTTTAAGTGAATTATTTCAAAAAGAAGTAAGTGTAAGATTAAGACCAGGCTATTTTCCTTTTACAGAGCCAAGTTACGAAATGGATATGAGTTGCTTAATATGTGGTGGATCTGGATGTCCAACTTGTAAAAACAGTGGATATATTGAAATGGTAGGTAGTGGAATGGTTCATCCAAACGTCTTAAAATCAGGTGGAATAGACTCCGAAGAATATACAGGATTTGCATTTGGAATAGGGCTTACAAGACTTGCCATGATGAAATATAAAATCAATGATATACGTGGATTCAATAGTGGAGATTTACGTTTCCTAGAACAATTTGATATAAAATAAGAAAGGATAGAAGAAAATGTTAATATCATGTAATAAATTAAAAAGCCATATCAAAAATAGTAATGACATTGATTGGTTACATATTTGGGGTACCTTTACAATTCGTACCGCAGAAGTAGAAAAAGTAACTGAAGTTGGAAATACCTTTGATTCTGTAGTAGTCGCAGAAATAAAAGAATGCATAGAACATCCAGATAGTGATCATTTACACATTTTACAAATCGATTGTGGTGAACGCGAGCTGATTCAAGTAGTATGTGGAGCTCCTAATGTACGGGTTGGATTAAAAACCGCTTATGTGAAAGTTGGAGGTCATATAGAAGATATGGGAATTAAAGCACGACCATTAAGAGGAGTTTTATCTCATGGAATGTGCTGTAGTGGTAGAGAAATTAGTATTAGTGAAAATCATGATGGAATTTTAGAATTACCAAATGAATGGCAAAATGGAACAGACATCAAAAAATGTTTACCAATCGAAGATATTATAGTAGAAATTGATAATAAATCTTTAACCAATCGTCCTGATTTATGGGGACATTATGGAATTGCAAGAGAAATATGCGCTATTACAAACCATGAACTATTGCCACTCGATATAGAAGAAATAGAAAACAATCAAGAAGATTTAGACATCGTGATAAAAAATGAAGAATTATGTTATCGCTATTGTGGTTTAAAAATAGAAAATATTTTAAATAACCATACGCCGTTAGAAATGCAAGTATTTTTACATTATGTTGGAATGCGTTCCATTTCTTTATTAGTCGATTTGACCAATTATTTAATGTTAGAATTAGGTCAACCAATGCATGCATTTGATAGTAGAGTTGTAAAAAATATTGAAGTAGGACTAGCTCAAGACAAAGATACTTTTAAAACATTAGATGGAATAGAAAGAACTCTTACTAGTGATATGCTAATGATCAAAAATGGAGATCAATATTTTGGAATAGCAGGAGTAATGGGTGGATTCGATAGTGAAATATTAACTGATACCACAAGTACATTTTTAGAAAGTGCAACATTTCATGCTGGAAATATAAGAAAAACAGCTGTAAAATTAGGACTGAGAACAGAAGCTAGTGCACGTTATGAAAAAAGCTTAGATCCTAATATCACAGATTTAGCCATAAAACGATTTGTTTATCTTCTTAGAAAAGAAAACAATGATATTAAAATTGCATCTAATTTAACCGATATTTATCCGAAAAAATTAGAAGAAGAAAGAATTGAACTAGATAAGAAAACATTATCGATTTATATGGGAAAAGATTTAGAAGAAAAAGAAGTAATTACTATTTTAAATAGTCTAGGGTTTCAAGTAAAAATAGAAAATGACAGTTACCAAGTAACCGTTCCAACTTTTCGAGCTACAAAAGATATTAAAATAAAACAAGATATCATAGAAGAAATAGCAAGAATATATGGCTTAGAAAATTTTACTCCAAAACCTTTAAAATTAGATTTAATTCCTATGGAACATGAAACCATTTTTAATCAAGAATATGAAGTGAAAAAAACACTTGCCCTTCGATTTAATTTACATGAAGTAAATAGCTATTTATGGTATGACACTAATTTATTAAAAGAGCTTGGAATCAAAAAAGAAAATGTAAATTTAATAGGCAAAGAAAATAATCAGATATTAAGAGATGATATGAGTTTTTCTCTTTTAAATATGATCAAAGAAAATTTTAAAAATAGAAGTAAGGTAGAAATATTTGAAATTGGAACGATTATTAAAAACAATCAAAATCATCGTGTTTTAAGTATTATTTTAGCTAGTGATGAACAAAAATTAGAGAATTATTATCAGAAAGCAAAAACCATTGTTAAATATTTATTTAAAGTATTAAAAAATAAAAATATTTCTTTTTTAAAAAAGAAAACTGAAAAATCATATTACAATGAAAATTTAGGAAATATTATTTTATGTAATCAAAATCAGATTGGAGAATTAAATGTTTTAAACAAAAATATTACGAACAAAATTTCCAAAAAGAAATGTATTGTAACAATTGATATTGACTTTGATCAATTTATTAATATTTCGAGTGAAGAAAAAATTGCAAAAGAAATTAATAAATATCCACTTGTTGAATTAGATTATACAATTATTGCAGGATTAGATGATAAGTATGAAGTACTGAATGAAATACTAGATTGTTTTCAATCTCCAATCATAAAAAAATTATCTTTAGTCGATACCTATCAAGATGAATATGAAAAGAAATTTACAATTCGTTATATTTTAGGTAGTGAGGATAAAACATTAGAAGGAAAAGAATTAAATCAATTTAAAGAACAATTTATTAATCATATTAGAAAAAATGGATTAGAAATAGCAGAATAAGAAAGTAATAAAATCTTTCTTTTTATGTTAATAACTTAGAAATAATAAGAAAAAGATATAAAGAGAAAGAAAAATATGGTATACTTAATGTTATAATCTGGACTGTAAAT
>CAOJNP010000047.1 GCA_948439995.1 uncultured Erysipelotrichaceae bacterium
ATTTGAACCTCCGCGCCGGTAACCCGACCTAACGCCTTAGCAGGGCGCCCTCTTCAGCCACTTGAGTACTGCTCCAAAATAGATTACTTTTTCATTTTACAATAGAATAGACGGTTAGTCAATGAGTAAATATTGTAAAAGAAAAGAACAAATTCTATTCCTTTTTACATATGATTTAATATGACAAATTTATCACAAGCTTTGTTAGAATTAAATCAAGAAGACTTTATTTGGATTATCTATTCTTTTATCGTCTTAGGTGCTTTAATTTCGAATGTTTTAGAAAGAGATTGGGTTTTAAAGCATCAAGAAAAATCTTATCGAAGTTTTCATACCATTAATCTTACTATTTTTATCATTAGTTTTTTAATCTATGCTTATTTTGTTTGGCTTAATTACAAGCATATTAAACAAACTCGGTCTAATATTACTTTAAAAGAACTTTTTTTAAATGAAGCAAACTTTGTCGCTTCTTGTCTATTCTTAATTGGTGGTATTATTTATATCATAACCGAATTATTTAGCAGTTCTATTGAAACATCTCCTCAAGAACTTATTTAATACTTCGAATTACCTTTTTTTGTTCTAATTCAATTCCTTTTAAATTGGCCATTTCAGAAATTGTTACAACTTGATATCCTTTTACATACAATTCTGGTAATAATTTTTCTACTGCATCTACGGTGGAATCATAAAGATCATGCATTAAAATAATATCACCATCCTCTACTTTGGATATCACTTCATTGTATATATGTTCTTGGTTTCGATATCTCCAATCTTCTGTATCAATATTCCAATTAATAAAACAATAGTTTAAGTTATCTTTCATTAACTGGTTTACATTTCCATAAGGAGGTCTTAAAAGTTTTAAATCTTTTCCCGTAATTTTTTTAAAAATTTCGTTTGTTTTGATTTCATCAGCTATTAATTCGTCTTTTTTTAATCGAGTCATGTTTCCATGACTAAAGGAATGACTACCTATTTCATTTCCATTTTGTAAGGTTTCTAAAATAATATTCGAAAAGGATTCCATACGATTTCCTACCATAAAAAAGGTTGCATGCATTTTATTATCTTTTAAAATATTTAACAATTTTTGTGTTTTGGATCCACTTGGACCATCATCAAATGTAAGTGCAATTGTTTTTTTTGATTTATCATAGTGAAATCCATTTTCATTTTCATATTCTTCACTTAAATTAACTGTAAAATTGATCTCTTCTTTGATTTCATTATAATTAATTTTTAAAAATAATTCTTCTGTTGGCATGGGTGTTATTTGATAATTAGAAAAGTGTAAAATTAATTCTTTATCCCCAACTTCATAAGCTATTTCTACAGATTCTTTTTTTAAACCTTCTTGAATAAATTTTGGATATTTTAAAGAAATTAAATCGAATACTTTATGTTGAAACGAATCCATTTTTTCTGGTTTGATCAAATCTTCCATATGTAATATTTTGCCATTGGTCGAATTAACAAAATAACTTTTATAGGTTCCACTTTGTAATTCATAAACTATATTAATATATTTTTGATCAATTTGTTTTTTTTGAATCAATAAATTTTCCATATTTTGATTTTCTAAATCTAATAAAACTTCTTGTAATTTTTGTTCATCTAATTTTTTTTGATTCATTTTTGGAAAAAGGAAAAAAGAAAGAAAAAAAAGAAATGAAAAAAAGCATAAAGCTATAATAATTAAATAATATTTTTTCTTTTTGATAAACTCCATACTTCTCACCTTTTTTTATTTTATCCAGTTTTCCAAAAAAGATAGCAAATAATATTTTCAAAGATACTCATTATTTTGCTTATATTTTATGTGTTTTTTCCGAGGAAATGGAATTAGAATTCTATTGTTAAATATTATTTTTTCTTTAAAAGAAAATTTATAATTTTATTTTAACATAGTTAAACGCGAAAACCAAGGAGCGAACGCTCATTACCAGGAGAATAACCAAGAGCAAACACTCCAGTAAGAAAACCAGCGTGAAATGCAGAACCACGCATTAACCATGGCTGTGCAGCAAAGACAAACCAGGCTTATAATTCTAATCCCTAAATTGCAAAAAATAAGAAATTTCATTTCTTACTCATCTTATTTTCTTGTTCATGTATTTTTTCTAGAAAGAAATGGAATTAGAACTCTATATTATTTGTCAGCATTTCTATTTCAAAAATACTTTGACTAAAATTATAATATAGTAAATTCGCGAAAACCAATGTTTGGACCCACACTACCAAAAGCATGAACAATGGCAAACACTCCAGCACCAGTGCCATGACCAAAAGTGCTTCCACGATAAAACCAAGGCACTGCAGTAAAGACAAACCAGGCTATATTCTAATCCCGATACTACTTTTTTATTATACTCTTTTTTCAAATAAAAAAATACTTTTCAGTATTTATTTTGAAAAATTTGGCTGCCCTAATTGGATTCGAACCAATGAAATCGCGGGGTCAGAGTCCGCTGCCTTACCACTTGGCTATAGGGCAATATAAATTGATTATATCACATATTAAAAAGAATGAAAAATTTATTTTTTTCAATAAAAAATCCATGCCATTATCTTAAACTCACTTATTTATATTCTACATATTGTAGCCGATCTTCTAATTTTTGTTTGAATATATTTTTGTAATATAAATTTATTTATTTTATGTACTGATTCTATATAATGTTTATTTTCATATTTATATTTTAAATGTTCTAAATTCCATGAAAAATGATACATTTATTTTTAGTGAATATCTTAAATAGCACATGAATATATGATCACTATAATCATTTGTTACGATTATTTTCACTTTCTATACACACAATCTTCTTGAATACAATCTAATATCATCTCATAGCTTATCATATATATTTTTTGAATTTTAGCGAAATTACACCGTTTTTTCTAACTATATCCAAATTAAATTGTTTTTATATCATCTGCAATTCTGCTGAATTTCACATAAAAAAATAAGTTGCCTGTCAAAACAACTTATTTCTTTGTGGTTAGTAAAATTATCCATTCATTGACAGATAAAAGAATAATTTTCTTCAAGATTCCACATATGTACATACTACTTAATAGCTTGAATTCAGTAATTACTACACATAAATTGTATAAAAACTAATACCAATGATATGTAAAAACATATTCATTCATATTAAGTAATCATTACACAATTTTATGTGTAACTGCTATAAATTAATTTCTACCAGAAAAGATTCTCATAAAAATTATTTATCGCCATAATTACCTCTATTAAGTAAATTTATAATAACATATTTTTTTCTTTTTGTGTTAAAAAAATAAATAATATAATATAATTATACATTTTTTTACATTTTTTTTCTTTTTTGATTTTTTTAAACTTTTCTCAGAAGTTAGAAAATCCTCTGACATTCTTCTACCTAATTTTTTTGGACTTCCTTTTCAAGTATCTAGTTTATCACTTTAGCACTATATATTATCTCTACAATTGTTTCACTTGTAATGGCGAAGTGAAGTTTGTTTTGAATAATTTTATAAAAAAAATTTTGTTTGTTTACTATTTTTATCATAATCGTCACATACTGTTTGATAGATGTCTGTATTTTTTGATAAGACTTTTTCATTCACTTGATCTAATATCTCTAATTCTTTCATCTGTTCCATCTCAATACCTGCTTTGTAATTGCATATTATAATACATATTTTTTAATATTGGAATATTATTTGGAAAATTTAAAACAATTTATTGTTTTCACACGTATAATGATTATGTCATTATACAAGTGTGTTTACTAAATTGACATCATTTAGTATTTAGGATTACGATTTTAAAAATAATCGTAGTCCTTTTCTTCAGTATAATTTATTAATTCTACCTCTTTAGATGTATTTTTAATAATATCATTAATATCAGATTCACTATATATATGATTATCATAACATTCTTTTAATTGCTCACTAGCTAAATCTTTTTCTTTATCAGTACCAATAGATAATATTTTCTTAATATACCTTTTAGTAATTGAAGTAAATTAAAAATGAAGCTTTTTAAAGAATTATATTTGGTATTTACTTCTTCAAGTTCTCTCTTTAAATATTTTATTTCATTATTTTTTTCATCGTTAACTGCTAAAAATGACTTGTAGTATTTATTTTTCTAACTCTTTATAAAGTCCTTCACTTTTAGCAACCATATTAACAGCTTCATTTGCTTGTTTTAAATATTCCATAATTCATTTATCAATCCTCACATTCTTTTTTTATCAAACAAAAAAGATATGCTTTTCACATACCTTTGTATTTGCAACTTATATAAAACTAATATTTCTTTTTGATTACTTTTAAATATTGATTATCAATTTGAGAACACAACCAATATTTAATTGATAATAGATACAATAACCTTTAAATCATTACAAACATCATCTTTAGTGGATACATTTAAATCAATATGGTATTTATCTATAATTCCTTTAAAATAAAGTAAATTTAGCTTTTTCTTATTGTGTGTCATATGGTACACGTTAGGTTTGTTTTATCAATTTTTCTAATATTACCATTAATAATAGTTGGAGTTGTATTACAAAAACTACATATAAATTCTATTTTTTTCTTTAATTCGTTATCAATTTCTAATTTTTCCTTTGTAATATTTACCATTTTAAACAATCCTTTCTTTCTTAAACACTAAAAAAGTACCAACTTCTTTTGAAATTGATACTTATATATTTAAGTCCTAAACTATAAAAGTTCGGACAGATTGCTTACTGGTGCGATAAAAGAGCCTATTTTGAACTCTTGCACAAAAGTAAACTGATAAACATCAAATCTACTAACATTATACCATGCATTTATGTTTTTACACAAATATTTATTGACTATATTTTTACTATTAATTTTAGAGATTCTGTAATTCATTTGTTAATTGTTGTATTCTTTTATTTTTTTCATTCATTTCTATTTTTTCAGTTAATATTTCTTCAATTCCCATTTTAAGTGCTAGAAACATTTTGCTACATTCATCTTCATTTAAATTATGTATACCATCACTAATTTTTGTATAAATAGTATTAAATCCTTGACTAAACATTATTGATGGTAAATAAGGTTTTAAAATCTTTATTTTATCTTCCATTCTTTCCTTTTTAAATTCATCAAAACTCATTTTTAGTTTATCTTCATTATCATTAAAGACATCAATTAAAAGTTTTTCAAATATTCTTCTTAAATAGATTAATGCTCCAATATATGTACTAAAACTATATAATGAGCAAGCTTTTTTATAATAATCTGAATATTCCTTTTCAAGTGCATTAAGGAATTTTTTATTATTAATGTTTTCATTTAAATCATAAATAGATGGAATTTGACCTATTTTCATTATAGTATCATCATCAATTTTCATAAAATGTATAACCATTTTGTGTTTGCAATCTGCAACTGCACAAAATGTGAAAAAATCAGTATCTGATAAAGAACTTTCTAAAGAGTCATGACGAACTTCTGTAGAAGCAGATGTTAAAGAACCAGGCGTGCAATCAGCAAGTAAACTAGTCAAAGCTAGTCTAGAGTCCTCGAAAGCAAAAATACGTCTAGTCTTACATTCCTTGCAATAGCATTCAACTCTAATGTCATTAAATGGAAAAAAATTATAGGTTTTTGTTTTTTTATTAATTTTGATTTTTTTATATAATGGTTCCAATAACATTTCTTCGGTAATAAACTCATTTTTAATATCTTTAGTTTTTATTTTAGGTTCTTCTTTAAATTTCATTTCATTAAAATTAAAGTTTTCCATTAATCGCATATTTTACTCCTCCCCTGGATTATAAAAACAAATTATTTATAATCTTCTAACAAGACTTTTCTAATTTCTTTCCAATTATTAACTCTGATAATATTTTGCTTATTTAATTCTTCAGCAGTTAAATCTTTATTATGCCATGCAGTAAATAATAGTTTAGTTTCTGCGCCTTCAATATTACTTATCTTATCATCTATTTTTATATCACAATTAACTATAGATTTATCAGCAGTAAATATATAATTTTGAG
>CAOJNP010000048.1 GCA_948439995.1 uncultured Erysipelotrichaceae bacterium
CCTGCTGAATTTTGTATTGCATTATTACTCTTAGATGTTGTGCCACTTACATTAGATTTTGCACTATTTCTAGAACTATTTTTCTTATTCTTATCACTACCTAAATGAAATGAATATGCTAATTGTATCGTAATCACGCTCCTTTATTTTCTTATTTATTATAGTTGTTTTAATGATGTTTTTTTAGGATATATTTTGGCTTTGACAAAATATTTAACCCCCTAGGTATTTTGACGCAAGCATCAAAATAACCTTGTGGGCTAAGGACACCTTAGAATCCGTTTTACTTTATTCCATATTGATTTAAAACTTCGTAATAAAACAAAATTACATAAAGATTAGGAAAAAATAACTTCTTTGGAAGTTTCTTCTTCCTCTTCATAGATAGTACATTCTGCTAAGCCAATAGCATTAGCAGGTTTCACAATAGTAGGCTTTACCTCTCTAGTAAGTATTCCATCGGTTTTATCTGGAATATACTTAAATACTGCTTCTTCATCTTCAAGAATTGTTCCACTATCTTTATTGATATAAAGAACTCCTAAATCGTATTCTTTCATCTTCATATCTGGATCAATCTCTCTATAATTTTCCATAGGGAATATTCTAACAATTGCTTGACTATCTTCATCTATATTGAAATAGAACATTGATGTTTCAGTATTATAGGTTACTTGATAAAATCCTACATCATAGAACTCTCTTAATCTTAAAATGTGTTGCCATACTTCATCATCATTTCTATATTCACTAAATCTTAAAGTTCCCATTACATTACCAAAGATTGCATAATCTTTTCTATCTAAATATCCGTTAAAGTATAAATCGTTACAAGGATTAACAATGCTTTCTCTAAATTTAATAAACTCTACATCACACTTTTTATTGTAAGTTTCTTTTAAAGTTATATCTTCGATATAATTCATAATCAAATTGGCTTTTTCTTCTCTTGTAAAATCTTTCCATGATTTATTATATTC
The DNA here is from genome assembly GCA_948439995.1 of uncultured Erysipelotrichaceae bacterium. Classification (GTDB taxonomy): domain Bacteria; phylum Bacillota_I; class Bacilli_A; order RF39; family UBA660; genus MGBC162267. Next base: position 981 of record CAOJNP010000048.1, read on the forward strand.
TTTGTATTTCTCTGGGTATTTAACGGAGTTTATAAAATCTATATCCCTTTTAACAAGAATATCTTCCGGTGTGAATTTCAATTCATCACAAACTTCTGATTCATTGAGTTTTTCTTCTAAATCTTCAATAGTATTTTCTACCTTTTTTCGTTCTAAATCATATTCTTCAAGAGTGAATACTTCATTAACATATGCCTCTCTAATTCTAGCAAATTTATCTTTTTGTTTCTTAATTTCTTTTTCAATATCTTCCTTTGGATTTTCTATCTTTTGTTTAATCATAGGTAAGAAGAATTGATTAACAACTGAATCATATTCTACAATGTTATCAATAAATTTACTAATATAATCTTCGATAACATTCTCTTTAATTGTTAATTTACAATCATTACAATAATAATAGAAGTAAGAATTACCATTTTTCTTTGTTGTTGCTTTACCACCTAAGATTCTTCCACATTTCGGACATTTTAGCTTTTGTAAAAATAGATAAGTAAGTGTTCTTTGATAACTTCTAGAGTTCTTTTTCTTTTGTACCTGACATTCTTCCCATAATTCTTTACTGATTATTGACTCAACTACATTCTCATAATAAGTAGGTTTTTTAGTTTTCTTTCCATGAACGAAATCACCTTTATAAATCTCATTTTGTAAAATGCCAACAATAGTGGAATCACGCCAATTTGTTTTATCTAACACTTTTTCATCATTTAAGATATTACTTATTTTCTTATAAGATAATCCACTATGATACATTTCAAATATTCTAATAACTACATCTTTAGTAGTTAAATCTGGTACTAGAGTTTTATTTTCTCTTTTATAACCCAATGGGCTTTGATGTGGAATATGACCTGCCTTAATAGCTCCGGCAAGTCCAATTTTAGTTCTTTCACTTGTTCTTTCAATTTCTTGCTGACTAACTGAAGTAAGTATTCTTGAAATCATCTTACCATTAGCATTAGTGGTATTGATATCGTCATTAGCACAATCAAGAAAAGCATCATTTTCTTCTAAGAAAGTTAAAATTTTCTCCCAATCTGCTACTGAACGAGTTAATCTATCTAATTTTAATACAACAATCGTATTACATTTCTTATCTTTAATATCTTGTAATAATTCATCAAATGCAGGACGTTTATTACCTGTCTTAGCACTTATTCCAGCATCTTCATACACTTTATATACTTCATAACCTTTGAACTCACACATAGCCCTTAAACGCTTTTCTTGTTCTGGTAAACTAAAACCTTCTCTAGCTTGATCTTCTGTGCTTACTCTAATATACAAACCTGCTATCTTTTTTATATCATCATACATCAATTATCATCTCCCTTTCTAATTTTTCAAAAAAAGAGAAGTAAAGGTACTACAAACTAATACTTTTACTTCTCAAAATAAGTCCTCTGTAAATCAATTACATAATACAACATTTTTCTTATTTTGTCTATTACCCATTTGTAGGGAATAAGTGTTAGTTCATAGTTTTTATGTAGTTTTCTAATTCTGATATTTTAATCTTCTTACTTAGATTATTGATATAGATTTCATTTGAATAATTAAAGGCAAGAAACATTACATTATTGATAATTATTCTATGAGGCTCAATATAGTTTAAATTAGTCTTATCAATCTTACGAATACTACCATTTATAATTGTTGGAGTAGTATTACAAAAATCACATATTATCTCTAATCGTTTCTTTAAAGATTCCTCCATATCAATTTCTTTTTTAATTACATTAATCATAGACACCAACCTTTCCTATGATTTCTTTCCAAAAACAGAAAAAAACCAATCTTTCGATTGATTCTATATCTAAAAGTTCGAATAGTTCGAACAGATTCGTCAATGGTGCCGATTGGTAGAATTGAACTGCCCGCTGATGCTTACCATGCATCTGTATTACCACTATACTAAATCGGCAATTAAATTAAGTTTAACATAAAAAAAATTAATTGAAAAGATAATTATTAAAAATAATTTTCTGTAAAAAAAAGTAAAATTACTATAAATAAAAATTAATTTATATTATAATATAAACCAGAAATAAGGAATGAATTATGGATAAAAAACAAGTGGAATTAGATTTTCTTGATGAAGATGGTAACCTAATTGATATACCTAACATTTTAAATTGTCATATTGATGATTTAAAAACAAATCGTCATGATCTACAACAAAAGCTTAAAAATGAAATAAATGGAAATCACAATGAACTTATTTATAGTAAGATTTTGAAAATATTATATAGCCCATATAAAGTCAGTCTATATATTGAATCTTATCATAAAAATTCAAGTATTGTATCTTTTCATAAATTAAAAGCAGAGTATACGAAATTAAAACAAAAACTAACATCTTCAAAGGATTCATTTGATTGGTCTCTATTTAAAGCAGATCAACTACAAAATTATTTATCTTTTTACTTAAAATTAAAAAAGCAAAAAGTAATGAAGATCAAGTTCCAAGTATAATTTCATTAAATGCAGAAATAGAAGAATTAGGCAATGAATTAAAACAATCTTCTACTCGTTTTGAAGAAATAAAAGCAAAATACGATGCAAAAGTAAAGAAAAAAAATCTACTATTATTAGAACATCATAATGTATTAAATAATGATAACGATTATGTTAATCTTTCTAAACAGATAAATGAAATAGCAATTATTTTAGAAGAAAACAAAAAAGATTGCAGCAGAAAATAATAATCTTAAACGATAGAACATAGATTTTAAAAAAGGAGGTTTATTATGCCTCATAGTACTCCTCCAAATCAAGGTTTTCTACCAAATATTGACCCTACTACATTTTCCTTTTTAGCTGTCATTATAGGAACAGTTTTAATTGGTGATCTAGATGTGAATGAACAAAATGCAATTGGCAATTGGTTTGAATTATTAGGACAATTTATGCTTACCAATGCAGCACAGCAACAAGTATTAGAAAGTAGAATTGAAAATAATAATATCAACATTAATAGTCAGAAAAGCAAAAAAGGATTTGGTCCATATACTTCTAGTAACAATAAATCAAATCAAACCCAACGAAATGAAGTAGATTTTATTTTACAAGAAATTCAAAAAATAGAAAAAGAATTGCAAAATATAAAGAATTCTAATTCTTAAGATCATAATCATCTAAGAAATGAGTTCTTTTTCCATCTTTATGATAAGCAATTACACAATTCAGATTAATATTTTCAATACTTTTAAAAATATTTTTGTCAATATAAGGACTAATTTTACGAAAATGATTAATCAATTCTTTTACTTCTTGACGTTTACTATTATTTTTTTCAAAATTCTCATTTTCTTCTGTAAAATGACAAGCACAATTTAAAAAAGAAAGAGAATTATACTGGCACCAATTAATAATGTCTTTTTCATGAACATAATACATAGGTCGAATTAATTCCAAACCATAAAAATGATCACTATGTAATTTTGGCATCATGGTTTTGATTTCTCCACCATATAACATCGATAATAAAGTTGTTTCAATTGCATCGTCAAAATGATGCGCCAAAGCAATTTTATTACATTTTAAATCTTGAGCAAATTGATATAAATATCCTCTTCTCATCCTAGCACATAAATAGCAAGGATTTCCTTCTTCTAAAGAAGAAACTACTTTAAAAATATCTGTTTCAAATATATGCAAAGAAATTCCTAAATTTTTAGCATTTTCATGAATTAAATTTAAATGTTTTTTACTATATCCTGGATTCATTAAAATAAACTCTAAATCAAATTTCATTTGTCCATGTTTTTGAATTTCTTGAAAACACTTAGCCATTAAAAAAGAATCTTTTCCTCCAGAGATACAAACCGCAATCTTATCTCCATTTTGAATTAAATGATAATCATTAATTGCTTTTACAAACTTTTGCCATATTACCTTTCGAAATTTTTTTATAATACTTCTTTCTATATCCAATAATTGTTCCATGAAATCACCAATTTCATTTTAACAAAAGAAAAAAGAAAAGTCATTTTAAACTTTTCTTTAGAATTATGCACCTGCAGGACCGGTTGGACCTTGAGGAATTACTAAATTCAATACATAATTATTATTTCCTGAAGGTGTGATAGTTGCAGAAGCGGATGTTCCTGGTTCACCAGTAGAAACTGTTCCAACAGTTAAAGTAATTGCAGGGCCTGTTGGACCAGTGATACCTTGTGGGCCTGTCGGACCAGTGATACCTTGTGGACCTGTCGGACCAGTGATACCTTGTGGACCTGTCGGACCTGTTAATCCTTGTGGGCCTGTCGGACCTGTAACACCTTGTGGACCTGTCGGACCTGT
>CAOJNP010000049.1 GCA_948439995.1 uncultured Erysipelotrichaceae bacterium
TATCAAAAAATGTAGACGCTTTTTTTGTGTCTACATTTATCTTACAACTTCATTAAAAAAGCTGCTTTTATTTGTATGAGTATATTTTTTTTACTTCTTTTAAGGTAAGTTTTCGATATTCTCCTTTTTTTAATCCATCTAAATTTAAAAAAGCAATGGATTCTCTTTTTAATTCTATCACAGGATGATTTAGACTCTCAAATATTTTTTTAATAATATGATTTCTTCCTTCTACAATCGTAATTTCTATTTTAGAAAAGTTTTTGTTCTTATTTTTTAATCGTAATTTTACTCTAGTTGGAATGACTTTTCTTTTTTCAATGACAATTCCATTTTTTAATTTTTGAAATTCTTCTCCAGTTAAAGTTCCTTCTATCTTGGCAAGGTATGTTTTTTCAATCTGTTTTTTTGGATGAGTTAAAATGTTGGTTAATTCTCCATCGTTTGTTAATATTAAAATTCCTGTTGTGTCATAATCTAAACGCCCCACTGGATAAATTCTTGTTTTGGTAGGAATGAGATCCACTACGGTTTGTCTATTTTGATCATCTTTTACCGAAGAAATGGTATGAATTGGTTTATAAAGAAGATAATATTCATTTTCTTCTTGCTTTAAATGATTATTTTCTACTTGAATGTCATCTTGTGAAGATGCTTTAAATCCTAATTCTTTAATAATGTTTCCGTTTACTTTAACTTTGCCATCTAAAATTAATTCTTCTGCTTTTCTTCTAGATGTATAGCCACTTTTCGCAATTATTTTTTGAAGTCGTTCCAATTTATTCACCTTCTTCTAATAATAATTTTGCTATTTCCTTCCAATTATTGACTACCGTTACATCTTCGTTTTCACAATCTTTTTCATTGTGCCATGCACGATATAATAATTTTAGTTCGCAACTTTTTAAATTACTTAATTTATCATCTATACCAATATCATAATGAATTTTTGTTTTATCATTCATTAAAAATATATGACTTTGGGAAATAAATGGAAGAAAATGATAAATAAATTCATATTTATTTTTTAAATGTTCTCCCACACGAGAAGGAATATCATTTATTGCAAAAGAGCTTACAATATATAAATCATATTTTTCATTTAACTTTTTTATCGTTTCATAAGCATCTTCTCTTAAACCACAATTATGATACATATTAATATCATCTAAAGAATCATAAAACTCTTGTTTTCGTTCTTTTAATGCTTCTTGTAAATAGTATCCTATTTCTTGCATATTTATTTTTTCGCCTAAAAAATTTTCAATTTCTTGTTTCCAAGATCCATCTGTTACAACATCATCTAAATCTAACATGATTGTCTTTTTCATAATTTTCTATTCCTACTTTCCAATCTTTTTTCCATTCTTTTGGAATTTGACTAATAAAACAATACTCTTTTTTAGTCTTTGGATGAATCAGTAACAAGTGGGAACTATGTAAAGCCAATCTTCCATATGGATTTTTTTTACTGTTATATTTTTTATCGCCGACAATTGGATGTCCAATCGAGGATAAAGCGATTCGAATCTGGTTTTTTCTTCCCGTTTCTATTTTTATTTTTAATAACGTATATAAAGAATTAGTCGCTAAGATTTCATACATTGTAACACATTTTTTTCCTACTTTTGGATTTTTTGTGTCATATACCTGTAATGTTTTTGTTTCTTTTAAATAATTTACAATTGTTCCACATTTTTTCTTTACATTTCCTTCTACAATTGCTATATATTCTCTATTTTTTGCATATTCTTTCCAATTATTTTGAAGTAATAATTTTAAAGCTTCATTTTTAGCAAATATGACTATTCCTGATGTATCTTTATCTAAACGATGAACTACAAAAATTTTATTTTTGGGATTTTGTTTTTTAATATAAGTTCTTGCTTCATGATAAAGAGTTTTTATTTTTTCTTTTTCAGTAGCAATAGTCAATAATTTCGTTGGTTTATTAATAACCAATAATTCTTTATCCTCATAAATGATATCCATTTTCTTCATAACTTAATTCCTTTACATTCGAAAATCCCATGTTTACAATTATGAGAGGTGCATTTGTTGATCGATCTTTTTCTATTTGGATAATTTGTTCTGGTGTCAATTCTCTTTTTTCTTCTTCTGTTAATATTGGTATATTCTTAAAGCTCCATATCATTTCATTTAATTCATAGGAATATAAATATTCATAAACATGTTTATTATAGTATTGATCTCCTATCTCAATTTTTCCATTGGCTATTTCTTCATCACTTGCTTTTTTAGCAGATGTATATCCACTATTATAACTACGAATTCCTTGACTAATATTGGTATCACATTTATAAATACAATGAGCTAAATATGCCATAGAAATGTGAATATTTAATTCTTGATTGTTTAATAATTCTGGAAAGGAATAAATTTGAAATCCTTCTTGAGCAAGTTTTTGACTTGTTTCTAATTGCGTTTTATATTTATCTAATTGTTCTCGATAAGAAGCTTCAGAGCTATAGTTATTACGATTTGGTTGATCTCTTATCACATATATTTTTTCTAAGCCCATTTCATTTTCACCGAATAATGGAATTATTATCTTTTCACCACAAATATTTCTCGTAAGTTGACCAAGGTTTTCAAAGCTATCATTTGGTCGTTCTTGACTTATTAGTGCTTTTCCAAGACAATTTGGAATTCCATAACGAGTTGTATAAGTATCTATCATCGTACCAAATAAAGCGTCTGTTTCTTCTCTTTTTCTCATATCTTCTTTTTCTACTACTTCCACACAAGTTGTTTGTGTAATCATGATACTAGGAGATTCTTTCATTATTAAATTTTCTTCAATTTCTAGAGTATCATTTTCCATTAAATCACTAACAATTATTTCATTTGTTGTTTGATTATCAAAATTTTCTTCTGGCAAAGTATCTAATATTTCTTGTCCTTCATTTAAATTTTGTGTTGCTGCATCCGTTATATTACTTTTTGCTAAAAATAATCCTGCCATTAATAATGGCAATACTAAAATTTTTGCATTTTTTTTGGCAGTCAGTTTTCCTTTTTTTGCGATTATTTTTCTTTTCCCATTCATGTTTTTGATACCTCACCTTTTTTAAGTTTTTAGCATTACATTTGATTCAATGATCCATATGTATTTTTTTGTGCATTGATATCTTTTTAGTAACTTTTATAAACAAGTTCGTATTTTTCATTTTTATAAGAAAAACATCATATTACTTTTCCCTTACACTTACATCACTTATTATAAAAATGTTTCTTATTTATTATCTCACTTATTGTAATTTATTATAACATATTTAAAAAACAAAAAAACATAGATTTTCAAAGTTATTTACTCATCTATGTTTTTTATTAATGTGTTTTTTCCGAAGAAAAGGAACTGAATTTCTATCTTACTTGGAAATATAAAATATTTATTTTATCTTTTTCTTATTTTTATAAGATAGTAAGTTCGCGAAAACCATAAGCCAGATCCACTCTACCATGTTTATTACCGAAGGCAAACACTCCAGCATCCAAACTATCATGATACCCTCCACTACGGAGAAACCAAGGTTGTACAGTATAGACAAACCTTATTATTTTTTTAATTCAATCCCCATTTTACTTTCTATGTTTTCATTTTATAAAGTTTATTTTAATTTAGCAATCAAAAAAACATAGATTTTCAAAACAATTTACTTATCTATGTTTTTTATTAATGTGTTTTTTCCGAAGAAATGGAATTGAATTTCTATCTTACTTGGAAATATAAAATATTTTATTTTATCTTTTTCTTATTTTTATAAGATAGTAAGTTCGCGAAAACCAATGTATGGATTCACACTACCATGGTTATGATTAAAGGCAAACACTCCAGCACCAAGTCCACCATGAAACGCATGACCACGATCGAACCAAGGACTAACAGAATAGACAAACCTCATATTTTAATTCAATCCCCATATTACTTTCTATTTTCATTTTATAAAGTTTATTTTAATTTAGCAATCAAAAAAACATAGATTTTCAAAACAATTTACTTATCTATGTTTTTTATTAATGTGTTTTTTCCGAAGAAATGGAATTGAATTTCTATCTTACTTGGAAATATAAAATATTTTATTTTATCTTTTTCTTATTTAATAAGATAGTAAGTTCGCGAAAACCACCATTTGAATACACACTACCTTGAAGAAGAAAAAAGGCAAACACTCCAGCACCGAAACCACCATGAAACGCATGACCACGCAGAAACCAAGGATTAACAGAATAGACAAACCTTATTATTTTTTCAACTCAATCCCAACATAACTTATTATGATTTTATAAAGTTTATTTTAATTTAGCA
>CAOJNP010000050.1 GCA_948439995.1 uncultured Erysipelotrichaceae bacterium
GAAAAGCAGCAGAGATATCTCTATTATGGAAATGGGAAGACAATGATGAATTAGATGCTTATATAGGAGCAGAAGCAGCAAAAACGATAGGAGGAGAAAAATACGCTTTACGAGTAAGCTTAAATTTTGAAAAAAATAATATTTTCTGTTCTAAAGAATAGAGGGGGTTAAAGCATGAAAATATTAAAAAAAATAATTGTAACAATTATGGTAACAATTGTGAGCTTATTATTGGTTTACAATCTCTACAGTTTTGTAAGTATTAAAATATTCAAAAAAGATTTACCTACTGTAGCAGGATATGCGGCATTAAATGTTGTCTCAGGTTCTATGGAACCGACTATATTAGTAGGAGACACGATTATTATTAATACCAAAGTAGACCAATATAAGCCAAATGATATTGTCACATTCTACGATGTCAATGGTTCTTTTGTCACTCATCGAATTATTAGAATTGAAGAAGGACAAATGGTAACCAAAGGGGATAATAACAATACCGAAGATGAAAAAACAGATTTAAATCAAATCGTTGGAAAGTATGAATTTAAAATTAATCATCTTGGACAATTTCTAACAGCTCTCAAAAACCCTTTTGTTTTAGGATTAATCTTAATTCTTGGAACACTCGTTTGTATCTTTATTAGTACAAACGACGAAGAACAGGAAATGAGTCCAGAAAATCAATCAAATGAAGGAAAGAAAATATTTGCAAGGCCAAAACAAAAAATAGTACCAACCAAAAGCTTGGTCAATACATTAAAATTTGATACCAAAATGGTTCAGATGTCAGAAGTTTTAAAAGACATGGAAAAACAATGCGAAATTTACAATAAACAATTGAAAATTTTAAAAGAATTAAAAAAATTAGAAGAACAATGTGGTATCTATAAAAAAGATTTAAAAACCCTTCAAGAGATTCGTGATGGAATTAGTAAGCAAGTAGAGGAAATTCAAAAAGAAAATGATCTATACAAAGAAAAGCTGTATGAAAAAAGTAGAAAAGAGAAAAGACAAATGAAAGAAGAATTAGTAAGAACAACCAATTTGTTAAATATACTCGACACCAAAATGTTTCAAATATCGTATGATATAAAAGATATTGAGGATCAATGCGATTTATATAACAAAGAGTTACAAGTATTAAAAGATTTACATGTTTTAGAAGAAAAATGCGAAACTTATAAAAAAGAATTGCAAGCTTTAAAAGAAAAAAGAGAAAGTATTTTTACTCAAATAGAAATGATAGAAACAGAACACTCTCTTCCCAAAGTAGAAGAAAAACCAAAAGAGAAAAAAGACAAAAAGTGGAAGAAGAAAAAAGAAAATAAAATTGATCTAGAATTCGAAGAATTATAAAAAGAAAAAAGGTGATAATATGGATGAATTATTACACAATAAGAAATTTCGATCCAATTTATATAAATGGATATTTGCATATGTTGGAGTATTGTTATTATTTAGTTCTGTAGTAACATATTCTAAATATATAACAAGCTTAGAACAAGGCGATACATCAAAACCAGCTAAATTTGATGTAAAAATTAGTTGTCCTGATTGTACAATTGGCGATAATAATGTTATTGATACAGGTAATTTTCGACCAACTCAAAATATTGAATATTTTTTCCAAATTAATCCAAATTTTGAAGTAAATACCAATTTAAAAATCATTACGACTGTCGATTCAGAGTTTTTTATCCAAAAATTGGAGTTAATTGACCTAGAAACGAGCGAAATTATCAAAAAAGTCTATGAAAAAGAAGAAAATGGTGATAAAATAAGTTCAGTAACAGCTTTAGAAGACAAATTATTGGCTACCAGCCAAATAACATCAAATCAAAAAGTTAATTTTAATACCATGGGTTATAAATTAACAATTAAATTCAATAAAGAAGTAGATGAAGAATATAAAAAATCTCATCCATATAGTCAACTAGCTAGAATCAGTTATTACGCAGAACAAATTACCCAATAATTTTTAGGAGGTGAAAATTAAAATGAGAAAATTGAAAAAGAATCAGAAAAAGCAAATTAAAAAAACAATTGTATTAATGTTAATCTTAGTATGTGCTATCAATTTAGCAGTTTATCCAGAATCTTTCTCGAAATATGTAGACAATAAAGACAAAGCATTAGTATATCAAGCTAATTTATATCAATTACATTCTGGTGAAATTACAATTCATGATACTTATTTTAAAGAAACTTCGAACTATGAAACAGCAAGATTTGCTTTTCATTATGAACGTCACGGCAATATTTTAGTAGATCCTAATACTTATTTAGATGAATATCAAGTAAAAGAATTGCCTGACTCTTGTAAAGTTACTAGTATTGTAAGTGGAAACAAACAAGCAGTAAATAATTTAATTAGTTTTAAAAAGGATGAAAAAGAAAATGTTCCAATTACAGTAAATGTGGAATGTAATGTAGAAAAAATTACACAAAATCGAAATTTAATCATTGCTTTCCCAATTTATGAGCATGTTAATGATGATGATGAATCATTCGTTTATAAAGATGTTAATATTGTAATGCCAGTAGATGAGTATTTTGCAATATTTAAAAAACCAGAAGCGATAAGATCTGATGATTTAAAAACATTAATCATGCCAGATAATTTAAAAAACAAAAATGCCGAATTCCAAAGATGGCTAATTGATTTTGCTGGAATGTATAAAGATGAATATATGATTGCAGATTATGATGTTAGTAGTATTAAAAATTATGGATTGAATGTATTCCAAGAACAAAAAGAATTTACTTTAAAAGGTATGAGTGTAGATTGTTCAAGCGATCCAACACAATGTGTTTATACCATTAATAGTGAAAACTTTGTAGGATATGCAAAAACAGCAACTTCTGCGGCACCAAATCAAATGTATTTTTCAGGAATTGATACATACAATGAACAAGAATTAGATGAAATATTTATGTATTATTTAAATAGTCATGTTTATCCTGGAAATTCAGAAAATGCTCAAAAAGTTTATGATTATATTTTAGATAAATCAAATGGTTTAAAAAATATCATTTCAGGAAATGTAAGTGTAGTTGGACTAAATTATGATTCAGGGAAACAATCATTTACATTGATGAAACAAGTTTTAGACCTTGCAGATTTAGGAGATACCTTAGCAATTGATATTGGTAAAAGAGCGAATATGGAAGGAGAATTTGGATTATTATTTGATGAATATTCCAAAGCTCATCCAGAAATCTTTACAGAAAATATTATTAACACGATTTGGTATGATGATAATTTATGGAATTCAGTTATGAAAAATGCTTGTGAAAATAATAATTGTAGTGTTCCATTTGAATTACATCCTTATAATGATTATTTCATAGAAAAAGATTCAACAACTGGAGAGTATGTCATTGCGAATATTTTCTCTTTTGCAGAAGGAGAATACGATCCAGATGGAGATAATACCAACAATAAAACAATGGGAACATTTGAAAAATTTGATTATTCTGGAGATTTATCAAAAATTGATATCAAATTTACAAATAGTGAAGGAAAACTAACAATTGAAGTAACAGGAGATACCAAAGAAACAATTTTAGAAGTAATCAAAGCATTGGATGAATATTTCCAAACTTCAACATTAGAAGAAGATATTAAATTTACTGGAACAACAAATGGTGTATATGAAATTGACACAAAATTAATGCAAACGATGAAAATACCATATACTGACTTAAAAAAACCAGAAGCAAATAAAGAAGTTCAGACACAAAAAGAAAATCAAAATAATGAACAATCAATTACTGATATTTTAAATATTCCGGTTACAAAAGAAAAAGAACTGATTAAAGAATTTATTGAAAAAAATATCAAAGATAATATAGAAGAAAAAGAACCAAATCTAAATGCTGATGCAATAAAAGACAGTTTAGAAAGTGTGAAAACACCAACAACAACGGATCCAAAAAAAGAATCTACTGTTGTGAAAGATGAAGGATCAAGTACTCCAGAAAAAAAAGTAGAAGAAACAAAGGAAGAAATCAAACAAGAAGAAATTACAACAGAAAAAGAAGATCCAAACAAGGACTTAAAATTACTGATTGAATTTATTTTAATCGATTTTAAAAAATTGTTACGTTAATGAAAAAACATCTATATGATAGATGTTTTCCTAAATTGAAAAATGAACCGCACCACAAGGTGTGGTTTTTTGATAAA
>CAOJNP010000051.1 GCA_948439995.1 uncultured Erysipelotrichaceae bacterium
GAAGAGGGCGCCCTGCTAAGGCGTTAGGTCGGGTTACCGGCGCGGAGGTTCAAATCCTCTCTGCTCCGCCATAAAGAAAAAATCCCCGGTTATGGGGTTTTTAAATGCTATTATTTATTCTTAAATCGAGGAATTTTTAAAGCAAACTGATTCAATACTTTTCTGTAGATCAGGAAAGAACTTACTAAAAAGATGATTGATGCAAAGAATAAAGGAATAGCGATAAAATAATCATACCAATGTATTTGATGTGTAAGAATACCATTTCCAATGATATATATAGCAAATAATATACCTAATGTTCCTATAATAAATAATCGAGTTAGTCGCAATTTCATCTCTTTTCCTTTTATCGTATTATAATACATTTTACGACATTCTTTTTTTTCATCTTTTGATAATCTTTGATATTTATTTTTCATAATTTACGCCTCTAATTAATTTTATCATAAAGAAAGAAATTAAGAAATAAGATTGATTTGAAAATAAAATTTTGTTATAATTTTTTTATTCATATAAGATGTCTCCTTAGCTCAGTTGGTAGAGCAACTGACTCTTAATCAGTGGGTCTAGGGTTCGAATCCCTAAGGGGACACCATTGGAATTTAATCCCTATTTAAGGGATTTTTTATATTTTATGAGTCTTTAAATGTTTCAAAAATACTATGATTTGTTACAATTTATTAAAAAAATTCTTTTGTAAAAACTGATAAAATTTTTAAAATTATTGATTAATTTTAATCTTTTCCAAAAATTATTTATTTAGTATAATATCGATAAAAGTAGGTGAGCTTGTGAAAGATAATATCAAAACGATTTTGGATTTTTTTAAACTAGTAAAAGGAAATACAAAATGGATTATTTGTCTTTTTATAGGTTCTATTATTGGGCATTTAACAGACTTGTTTATTCCAATCTTTGCTTCTAATATTGTTCTTTTTATAACGAATAACAATACTTCTTTAACTTATTGGAACATTTTTTATTTAGCAATTACTTATATCATTTATAACACCTTTTGGTATCTTAATTATGTTTCATATTCTTACAATTTCAAAGATAGTTATCGTAATCTTCGAGAAAAAATAACGGAAAAAATATTTACTTATGATATAGAATTTACCAATAGAATTTCCAAAGCTACAATTTTAAATACAGTAAGCGATGATGTTTCAGATTTATCGGAAATGATCGATAATATTTGTGAAATCATGGTAGTATTTATTAAAATAATTGTAATGTTTCTTATTTTTTTAAAAACTAATATTATCATTGGAATGTTAGTTATATTATTAGAAATACTATATATAAAAACGTTTGATTATTGCAATGTAAAAAGTACAAAATATTTGATGGGACAAGAAAAGTATCGAGATAAATTAACTGACAATTTATCACAAGTTTTAAATGGACTAGGTGAAATTAAAGTTTTTAATATCTATGATAAAATGAAAAAAAACTTCAACATTATTGCAGATAAATGGTCACAAAAATATTTAAATAAAAGAAAATATGCTGACATTCGTGAAAGTTTACTTCCATTTATAATTCATTCTGGAAAAATAGTTCTCTATTTTATATTAGCGTGTCTTACTTTAAAAGGATATTATGAAGTAAATTTATTAATACTATTGATTTCATATTATGAAACAATTATGGAAGATACAGAAGATTTTATGAATTATTCAAGACAAATTAGAGAATGGTCTGTCTCAGTAGAACGTATAAAAATTATTTTGAATTATACCAGTTCTCAGAATTTAGAATTTGGATTAAATGAAAATGACTATATTAATGGTTTAGTAGAATTTAAACATGTAAGTTTTTCTTATCCTTCCAAAAATAAAGGAAAAATAGAAAATGTATCTTTTCGAGCTGAACAAAATCAAATAACGGCTTTTGTAGGACATAGTGGTTCTGGAAAAACGACGATTACAAATCTTTTATTAAGAAAATATAAGATAGATAAAGGTAAGATATTAATTGACCAAGAAAATATTTATAACTATTCCAAAAATATTTATTCTAAAAATGTGGTAGGAGTAGATCAATTTCCTTATCTTTTTAGTATGAGTATTCGAAAAAATTTAAGTTTAATTAATTCAAATCATCATAAGCAAGTAGAAGCTTGTAAAAGAGTAGGAATTCATGATTATATCATGAAATTACCAAAAGGTTATAATACCATTTTAACAGAAAATGGTTCTAACTTTTCAGGAGGCCAAAAGCAAATGTTAATTATTGCAAGAGCTTTATTATCAGATGCAGAAATCATCATTTTTGATGAAGTAACAAGTTCATTAGATCCGTTACATGTGGAACAAATAAAAGAAGTATTACAAGATTTAAAACAAGATCACACGATACTTTTAATTACTCATAAAAAAGATGTGATGAAAATAGCAGACAAAATTATTGTATTAAACGAAGGAAAAATAGTAGGAATGGGAACTCACGAAGAATTACTAAAATCCAATCCTTTTTATATTGATATTCAAGAACATAGTTATTCTAATTCAAAAAAATGAAATAGCATAGAAAAAGTAAAAATGGAAAAATTAAAATAGGTGAGAAAATGAAAAAAAGAACAATAACTTTTATAGTGTTCAGTTTATGTATCCTTTTCAGTATTGGATTTATGATGAAACAAAATAATGGAACCGAAAAAAAAGAAGAACAAAAGGAACTAGAAGAAAATAAATTAATAGATGAAATCATTGGTGAACTTTCATTAGAAGAAAAAATAGGACAAATGTTAATTATTTCAAATAGTAACACGTCAATGAATGAATCCTTTAAGTCATTATTGGAACAAATAAAGCCTGGAGGAATTATATTCTTCAAAGAAAATTTTACAAATTATGATACAACGAAAACATTAATAGAAGAAATTAAAAAAACTTCAAAGATTCCATATTTATTAGCTACTGATCAAGAAGGTGGACGAGTTCAAAGACTCAGTAAATTAGAAGATAAAAAAATTACTCTGATTCCAGCTATGGGAATACTTGGAAAGACAAAAAATAAAGAAATCGCCTATCAAGTAGGCAAGGTAATTGCAGAAGAGCTTCGAGTATTTGATATAAATATGGATTTTGCTCCAGTTATAGATGTTCTTTCTAATTCGAACAATCAAGTAATTGGAGATAGAAGTTTTGGAACTTCTAAAGAAATTGTATCAGAATTAGGAATTTCTTTAGCAAATGGATTAATAGATCATGGAGTAATACCAGTTTATAAGCATTTTCCAGGACATGGAAATACTGAAGTAGATTCACATTATGATTTACCATTAATATCTAGCACCAAAGAAGAATTATTAGAAAATGATTTGATTCCGTTTCAAAATGCCATTCAAAATGGAGCAGAAGTAATCATGATAGGACATTTAGCTGTTCCAAATATTTCTAATGACATTCCAGCATCTTTATCCAAAGCATTAATAACAGATTTATTAAAACAAGAAATGAATTATAAAGGTCTTGTCATAACGGATGCACTTAACATGAAAGCCATAGCAAATCGATATGAACCAAAAGAAATTTATGAAATGGCAATCAATGCAGGTGTAGATTTATTATTAATGCCAAAAGACCCATTAGAAGCTATTAATAAAATAAAAGAAAGTATTGAAAAAGGAACAATAAAAGAATCTCAAATTGATCAATCTGTAAAAAAAATATTAACTCTAAAATATAATAAATTATCAAAAGAAAAACTAGATTCAACGTTTTTAGGAAGCGATGAACATCAACAAATAATTAATTCTATTAAGGAAAATAATAATTAGGAGAAAGTAACATTTCTCTTTTAATTTATAAAATAAAAAAACCTTATAAAAGGTTTTGATAACAATTTGGTGACCCGTACGGGATTTGAACCCATGAATGCATGCGTGAAAGGCATGTGT
>CAOJNP010000052.1 GCA_948439995.1 uncultured Erysipelotrichaceae bacterium
GCTAGTAATTTATTACTTACTCGAAAAGTTCGAGTTTCCTATCTATATGGTGTCCTTGAGAGGAATCGAACCTCCGACTTTCCCTTTAGGAGAGGGATACTCTATCCAACTGAGTTACAAGGACAAATTACTTCCTTTTCATTATAGCAAAAAAAGAAGTATTTTTACATTATAACTTAAGTTTCATTAAGGTTAATTTCTTTTGTGATATTTTCTCCTGTATGTGGATATTTAGAAGAATAAAAAAAATCTCCTAAGAAAAAAATTAATAAAACAATACATATCCACTTTTGATAACTTAATTTCCAAGTTTTAAAAAATTGATCTAGTAAAGGTGCTAAAAAATATATAAGAGCAAGGCCTCCAATTCCAAAAAACAATAATCCCTCTAAACATATGCGTCCATGTAAATTCATAAAATATCCTGTATAATCCCACCACTTTAAATGTTTAAATGTTTCTAAGTAAAATGCTGTTCCATATTCAACAATTCCACAAATAAGAATGATTAAAATAAAAGTAAGCCATGGTTTTTTTCGAATCTTTTGAAGTAAAAATAATATTAATACTCCCCCACTTCCATAAATTGGAAGCCAAGGACCATATAAAGCACCACGGTTGACAAAAATTCCTTCCGAAAATAAAAAGAGTAATACTTCCCAAAGCCATCCAATAATACCAAAACAAAAGAATAAAAACAAATAAGAAGAAAAAGTGTATCGTCTTTCATAATCCAAACTTTGAAATAAATCACGACTTTTATGTTGTTTTAATGGATATTTTTCTTCTGGATAATTGTTTAATTGTTCTAAATTATGATCCAAATAGAAATCAAATAAAATTTCTTTGTGATCTTTTCCATAAATTTTTCTAAGATAAATATAATATTCTGCATAACTTGCGTGATGATAAAGATTCGTATAAAAAAGATTAAACAAATTCAAAGTAAACATTCCTAATATAAAATATCCCAAAAAAGAACAATCCAATAGAAACGCTTCCCACTTATGATGATGCATCATGTTTCTAGAAAGTAAAATTGCTTCTTTTCCAGTTAAGTTAGGATTTTCTGCTAATAAATACGGAACCATTCGATATGCATATATTTTTATAGGACCACCAATAATTGTAAAAAACCAAAAAAATTGATATATATTTTTCCTTAGCATTACAAGTGAAATATGTGTACTCTTTCGCACCCGAAATGGAAGCAATACACGATTCATTCTTGTTTTTGAATACAATCGATTTTCCAAAAAAAAGCGACATCGACCTACTTCCAATAATTTTGATATAAAAATCCAATATATTACTCCAATGAAAATTCCTATAATAATAATAAAACCTGAAACGATCCTATCCTGAAAAAGAAATTGATTCGTAACATTTAAAATTCCAAATAGAAAAGATCCTGATTTTGAAATACTATTAAAAATGCTTCCTAAAAAACCATTAGACTGATTTTCCACATATTCTTCCTTGTGAATTCCGGTTAAAAATTCATTTACAATATCCGTATTTGTTTTTCCTTCAATTGAATGAAAAGAAATTATAATTGATTCTTCATTTGTTTTTGTTTCTTGAATCACATTAATTAATGTTCCACCAATTAATAAAGTCACTAAAAAGCAAACAACAAAACATCTACCATAATTCACTTTAACTTGCTTTTTTGCACTTCTTTTCCAAAATTTACGACTCATAATATCACCAACTACAAATTATAAGAATATCATATCAAATTTTAAATAAGATAACAAAAAAACAATGATCTTTCAAAATTGTAAGAAATAAGATTGTTGTTAAACAATAATTTTCAAATTAAAGAAATTATTAAAAAAAAATGTTGATTTATAATAATAAATCATAAAAAAAGAGTACTCAAGTGAAACTCATTTTTGTAAAGTTAAAATATTAAAGCAAAAAATTGTCCATATTCCTAAAACTAAACTTGCTTTAAATCGATACATTTCATAAAAGGATACTCCTTTATCTATCAATGTGATAAGCCAACTTTCCTTATATTTTGGTAATACTTTACAAGAAGGAAACATATGTGAAAGAATTGCATTTTCTTGTATTTCCGTTAAAGAAAAATATTTTTTTGCATTATTTAAAGCCACTTCTGGATGTTTATAAAATGTTTTAGCTGTATTGTATTGTTTTAATTGCTCATCTAAGAAAAAATCATGAAGTAATGCAGCTCTTGTAATATCATTATAATTCCAATGCAATTTTTTTGATATTTTATAAGCTGATCTCGCTACACGAACAGAATGTTTATAACGACTAATCCCATGATGAAGTTCACAATCTAACGCTTGAAATTCTTTTTTATTTAAAATGTCTTCTACAATATTTTCAAATTCTTGACATTTTTTAAAAGACATGAAGTAATCACCTCGAACTATTTAAGTCTAACATAGGAAAGAAAAAAAGTCAAAATAGTCTCCCATACAATATATGCAATAAATCATAAATGTTTTCAATTATTTTTTTATTTTAATTAGTTTCTATAAATTGATAAAATGATTAACTTCTAAATTAAAAAATCTAGTAATTCCTATTTTTATTTGTTATAATAAATATATGCCTGCGTGGTGGAATTGGTAGACGCGTTGGACTCAAAATCCAATGGTACTTGTACCATGTCGGTTCAAGTCCGACCGCAGGCACCATTGAGCAATCTATTCTAACTTTTGTTAGATTTAAACATATAGTATCAACTTCAAAAGAAGTTGATTTTTTGCATTTAAGAAAGGAAAGGATAGATTTAGATGATTAAATTAAAAACAAAAGAATTACATTTTGATGAAGAACTAAAAAAGAAAATAGAATTTATATGTGATTTTTGTAATACAAAACCAGCTATTATAAATGGTAGTATTAAAAACATAGAAAACACAAATTTGAACTATATAGAACCTCATAGAGTTATTATTAAAGGTATTACTTTTTTAGTTTTTAATTATTCTAAAACTATATATGTTGGAAGTCTAGCAAATTCCATAGAAATAAAAGATTTAGAAGGTTTTATTAAATCAATAGATTAAATGTATTAAAATCAAATCAACTTCTCTTAAAATGCCTTTAAATAGGCAAAAATTGGTAATTATGTCTTGACTTTAATGTTTAAATATCTATAATAGTTAACCAAGAAACAAGTTTTATGTTTTTGGGGGTTAATATGAAACGAAGTTTGAATTATATTAATACAACTTATTTAGATTTTAAGAGGTGTCAAAGACATAAAAATATTTAATGTGTCTTTGTCGCCTCTTTTTAG